>NZ_JBEXIA010000003.1:0-274809 GCF_040608335.1 Micromonospora sp. NPDC005194
CGGACCCGGGGGCGAGCCCACGGTCGTTCGGGGGTCTGCAACGACCCGGCCCGGCCGGCCATTCCCCCGCCGGTTGAGCGGGCGGGGCGGCTGGCCGTGGTCCTGCGATCGTCAGGGTATGTAACGACCCCCGGCCCGCCACGATTCCGCCTCACGGATGCGACCGGTCACACCCCGACGCCGCCCGGAAACGGACATCTCGCCCGGTCGACGCGATGGACACAGTCGACGGGGTGCGTCCGGGCGGTGATCGACTCGGGATCGCCGATGTCGGGGTGTCCGGGACGGGTCGATACCCCGACATCGCCGACCTCGTGTTGATCACGCCGAGACGGGTATCCGGCCCGAGCGCCGGGGCCAGCGCTGATCGTCAGGCGGACATATCGGGCCTCTGCAACCGACAAATGCCTAGAATCGCGACAAAAAGCCTAGAGGAGGTCAGCATGACCACAGCGATGGAGATGCCCCGAGTCCAGGAGTGTGTGGTCGCGGCGTGTGCGTACAACCAGGGCGGTGACTGCCACGCCTTCGCAATCACCATCGGCAGCATGGACCACGCGCACTGCCACACCTTCGTCGAGTCGCCCGTGCGGGGCGGGGTGGACGGCCTCACCGCCCAGGTGGGCGCCTGCCAGCGTTCCGACTGTCGGCACAACGAGCAGTTGGAGTGCCACGCGTCGTCGATCAAGGTCGGCCCGGACAACGACATGGCCGACTGCATGACGTACGCCGGTCGCTGACCCGCGAAGCGGGCTCAGGGCAGGTCGTTGGCCTGCCGGATGACCGTCACGAGGTCGTCGATGATGCCGGTGAGGGCGAAGTCCTTCGGGGTGAAGACCCGGGCCACCCCGGCGGCCCGCAGGGTGTCGGCGTCGCCGGCGGGGATGATGCCGCCCACCACCACCGGCAGGTCCGCCCGGCCGGCGGCACGCAGCCCGTCGAGGACGGCGGGTACGGCGGCCAGGTGCGAGCCGGACAGCACGGAGAGCCCGACCAGGTCGACGTCCTCCTCGACGGCGGCGGCCACGATCTGCCCGGCGGTCAGCCGGATGCCCTGGTAGACGACCTCGAAGCCGGCGTCGCGGGCGCGTACCGCGATCTGCTCCGCGCCGTTGGAGTGCCCGTCCAGGCCGGGCTTGCCGACCAGCAGCCGCAGCCGGCCGCTGCCCAGCTCGCGGGCGGTGGCGGTGACGCGCTCCCGCACCGCCGCGAGGCCCGGGTCGCCGCCGCTGCCGGTGGCGCCGGCCAGGCCGGTGGGTGCCCGGTACTCGCCGAAGACCTGGCGGAGCGCGCCGGCCCACTCCCCGGTGGTCACCCCGACGCGCACGCATTCCAGGGTGGCCGGCATGAGGTTGGCGGTGGTCGCGGCGTCCGCGCGGAGCCGGGCCAGCGCCGCGTCCACGGCGTCGTCGTCCCGACCGGCACGCCATTCGCGTACGGAGGCGACGGCGGCCGCCTCGACCGCGGGGTCGACCTGTTCGACGGCCTCGGCGCCGGCCGCGGTCAGCGGAGAGGGCTCGGTCTCGGCGTACCGGTTGACGCCGACCACCACGTCGGCGCCGGACTCCATCCGGCGGCGGCGTTCGGCCAGCGAGGCGACCAGCGCGCTCTTGAGGTAGCCGGTCTCCACGGCGGCGACCACGCCGCCCAGCTCCAGCACCTTGTCCAGCTCGACGCGCGCTCCGGTGACGATCTCGTCGACGAGTGCGGTCATCACGTGCGACCCGGCGAAGAGGTCGGGATATTCGAGCAGGTCCGACTCGTACGCCAGGACCTGCTGCATCCGCAGCGACCACTGCTGGTCCCAGGGGCGGGGCAGGCCGAGCGCCTCGTTCCAGGCGGGCAGTTGCACGGCGCGGGCGCGGGCGTCGCGGGACATCGTCACGCCGAGCATCTCCAGCACGATGCGCTGGATGTTGTTCTCCGGCTGCGCCTCGGTGAGGCCGAGCGAGTTGACCTGCACCCCGTAGCGGAACCGTCGCTGCCGGGCCTCGGTCACCCCGTACCGGTCCCGGGTGATCTCGTCCCAGAGCACGCCGAACACGCGCATCTTGGCGATCTCCTCGACGAAGCGCACCCCGGCGTTGACGAAGAACGAGACGCGCTGCACCACGTCACCCATCCGCTCGGCGGGCACCTGGCCGGAGTCGCGGACCGCGTCGAGGACGGCGACGGCGGTGGCCAGGGCGAAACCAACCTCCTGTACGGGCGTGGCGCCGGCTTCTTGGAGGTGGTACGAGCAGATGTTGACCGGGTTCCACCGGGGCATCTCCCGCAGCGTGTACGCCACCACGTCGGCGGTGAGCCGCAGGGAGGCCGCCGGCGGGAAGATGTACGTCCCCCGGGACAGGTACTCCTTGATGATGTCGTTCTGGGTGGTGCCGGCGCAGCGGGCCAGCTCCGCGTCCTGTTCGAGGCCGACGGTGCCGTAGAGGGCCAGCAGCCACATCGCCGGGGCGTTGATGGTCATCGAGGTGTTCATCTCGGCGAGCGGGATGCCGTCGAAGAGCGCCCGCATGTCCCCGAGGTGGGCCACCGGCACGCCGACCCGGCCGACCTCACCGGCGGCGAGTTCGTGGTCCGGGTCGTACCCCGTCTGGGTGGGCAGGTCGAAGGCGACCGACAGGCCGGTCTGCCCCTTGGCGAGGTTGCGGCGGAAGAGCGCGTTGGTGGCGGCGGCCGAGGAGTGGCCGGCGTACGTGCGCATCACCCACGGGCGGTCCCGCTCGGGCAACCGGCTCGCAGATGGGGTCTCATCCATGGCCGGAGTCTAAGTTACCGTTCAGTAAAACGGGTTGTGGAAAACCACACAGGTCCATGTCGCGGACGACCGGGTCCGAAGCGCTCGCGGTGGCGCTGACCGCCACACCCCGGGCAGCAGGGTGTGGCGGTCAGGACGCACACTGGACAGCATGGATGACGAGCTGGCCATCTCCGTCCGAGGGCTGCGCAAGGCGTACGGCGACAACGTGGCGGTGGCGGGCGTGGATCTCGACGTCCACCGCGGTGAGGTGTTCGCGTTGCTCGGCCCGAACGGCGCCGGCAAGACCACCACCGTCGAGATCCTGGAGGGCTACCGGCGCCGCGATGCCGGCGAGGTGGCCGTGCTCGGCGCGGACCCGGCCCATGCCGACGCCGGCTGGCGCTCCCGCGTCGGCATCGTGCTGCAGGGCACCGGCGAGTTCGACGAGCTGACCGTGGCCGAGGTGGTCCGGCACTTCTCCGGCTTCTATCCGGACGCCGACGACCCGGACAAGGTCATCGAGCGGGTCGGGCTGGCCGGCAAGGCGAAGGCTCGTACGCACACCCTCTCCGGGGGGCAGAAGCGCCGCCTAGATGTGGCGCTGGGCATCATCGGCCGCCCCGAACTGCTCTTTCTCGACGAGCCGACCACCGGTTTCGACCCGGAGGCCCGCCGCGAGTTCTGGGAGCTGATCCGCGACCTCGCCGCGGCCGGCACCACAATCGTGCTCACCACCCACTATCTGGACGAGGCGGAGGCGCTCGCCGACCGGGTCGGTGTGATCGCTGGCGGCCGGCTGGTCGAGGTGGCCGCCCCGAACCGGCTGGGCAACCGGCAGGAGGCTCTGGCCACGGTCTCCTGGCGTACCCCGGAAGGGACGCTGGAAAGCGCGCAGAGCGCGACGCCGACGGCCCTCGTGGCCGACCTGGCCGCGCGCTACGGCGGCGAGGTCCCCGGGCTCACCGTGACCCGGCCGACCCTGGAGGACGTCTACCTCACGATGATCGGACACTCGCGATGACGACCACGACGAGAACGGCTACCCCGCCTGCCGCGCGCTCAGGCCACCGGCCGAGCGCTGGCGCGCTCGCACTGCGGCAGGGCCGGCTGGAGATCACGCAGTTCCTGCGCAGCCGGGAGTCCGTGGTCTTCACGATGGGCTTCCCCATCATCATGATCCTGATCTTCGCGTCGATCTTCCACGGGACGATCGGCGGCGGGGTCAAGTTCACCCAGTACTTCATCACCGGCATGATCGCGACCGGCCTGATGACGGTGAGCTTCCAGAACCTCGGCATCTGGATCCCGATCGAGCGGGACCGGGGGGTGCTCAAGCGCTACCGGGGCACACCGATGCCGAAGTGGGTCTGGTTCGCCGGCAAAGTGATCATGGTGGTGGCGATCGGCATCGCCGAGACGGCGCTGCTGCTGGCGGTAGCGGTGGCGCTGTTCGACCTCGACCTGCCCGGCACCGCCGCGAAGTGGTTCACCTTCGGCTGGGTCGCGATGCTCGGGGTGACCGCGTGCACCCTGTGTGGCATCGCCATCTCGTCGCTGGCCCGCACGGCCCGCAGCGGCTCGGCGGTGGTCACCCCGGTCGCCCTGGTGCTCCAGTTCATCTCCGGGGTGTTCTTCGTCTTCACCGACCTGCCGACCTGGATGCAGCAGGTGGCGGCGCTGTTCCCGCTCAAGTGGATGTGCCAGGGGCTGCGCGCGGTCTTCCTGCCCGAGAGCTTCGGCGCCCAGGAGCCGGGTGGGTCGTTCGAGCTGGGCCGGGTGGCGCTGGTGCTCGCCCTGTGGTGCGTGATCGGCCTGGTGCTCTGCCTGACCACCTTCCGCTGGACCACCAAGCGCGACGGCTGAGCGGTCGACCGGGGCGGGCAGCCGCCCCGGTCGTCGCGACTCAGTACGTGTAGAAACCCTTGCCGGTCTTGCGGCCCAGGTCGCCGGCGGTGACCATGCGCTGGAGCAGCTCCGGCGGGAAGAACTTCTCGTCCGCCGTGTCGGTGTAGATGTTCTTCGAGGCGTGCAGCAGCACGTCCACGCCGGTCAGGTCGGTGGTGGCCAGCGGGCCCATCGCGTGCCCGAAGCCCAACCGGCAGGCGGTGTCCAGATCCTCCGCCGACACCACGCCGGACTCGACCAGCTTGACCGCCTCCACCACCAGGGCGGAGATCAGCCGCGTGGTGACGAAGCCGGCGATGTCCCGGTTGACCACCACGACCGTCTTGCCGATCTCCTCGGCGAAGGCCCGCACGGTGGCCAGCGTGTCGTCGCTGGTCTTGTAGCCGCGCACCAGCTCACAGAGCTGCATCATCGGCACCGGTGAGAAGAAGTGGGTGCCGACGACGGCCTCGGGCCGCTCGGTGACCGCGGCGATCTGGGTGACCGGAATGGCCGACGTGTTGGTGGCGAGCACCGCGTCGGACTTGCAGATCTTGTCCAGCGCACGGAACACCTCGTGCTTGATCTCCAGCCGCTCGAAGACCGCCTCGACCACGATGTCCGCGTCCGCCGCCGCCTCCAGGTCGGTGGTCGGGGTGATCCGCGCCAGCGTCGCCTCGACGTCGGACGCCTCGATCTTGCCCTTCTCGGCGAACTTCTCCAGCGACTTCCGGATGCCGCCGAGCCCCCGGGTGGTGGCCGCGTCGTCCAGGTCGCGCAGCGTCACCTGCCAGCCCGCCTGCGCCGCCACCTGGGCGATGCCGGAGCCCATCAGCCCGGCCCCGACGACCGCGAGTCGACCCGCCATCTGCTTCTCCCTCGCTGCGATTGAGTGCCTGCCTGCACCCTAGTCTGCGAGCCTGAACGATGACTAAGTGCTCCGGAGGGGCGGTGTCGGGGCGCCAGCCGCCGCGCCCGTGTGACGGATGCACGACTCGCCAGAGCGAACAAACTTCCGGTTGGGTGCATCGAACCCTATGACAACGCAACAGACGGACACAGCCAGGAGCTCATGATGCGCGCAACGTCCATGGTCGGAACCCTCACCTGCCTCCTGCTCGCAGCGGCGTGCTCGTCACCCGCACACCAGGGCGGCAACGCTGCGCCCGCAGGCTCGCCTGAGCCGACGACCAGCGCGGCCACCACCGGCACGCCCACCCCGTCCACCCCGTCCAGCCCGCCCCCGTCGTCCCCGTCGTCCGCCCGACCGCCAAGCGACCCGACCCGCGCGGCGTCGCTCGTCCTGGGCCCGGACGGCATCGGCTCGCTGAAGCTCGGCATGACCCGTCAGCAGGCCACCGGGACGGGACAGCTGCGGGCCTTCGGGAACAACGGGGGCGACTGCGCGCCGGCGCACCTGCGGGCCGCCCCGAGCGAGGACGGGGTCGTCCTCCTCTCGCCGACCCTGGGAATCGCCACCATCGACGCGTACGAGGGAATCAGGACGCCCGAGGGAGCGCGCATCGGCATGTCGAGCGCCGAGATGCTGCGGATCTACCCGACGTGGAAGGCAGCCGACGGAGACGCGACGAACGGTCGCGGCGTCGCGAAGACCCCCGGCAACAGCAAGGCCGTCTACCGCATCGGGACGAGGAACGGCAAGGTCACCCAGCTGACCCTCCAGTACGCGAACCAGAACTGCTACGAGTAGACGGACCCGAAACGGCCGGCCTGCGGCGCCAGCGCGCTGGACAACCGCAGGCCGGCCAGGATCTCGTCGGTCAGGTCCTCGTCACCGACCTGCTTGATCTGCAGGTAGACGCCACAGCCGCGCTGCGGCACGGCCAACACCACCTCGCTGAACGACACCGAAGCGCCACACGATGTCCACCGTCGTACCAACGCCCTGTCGCCCCCCACGTTCACGGTCCGGTCGGGCTGCCGGACGCAGGAGGGGTGGCCGGGTAACGCCGGTTCCGGGTCGCCGGCGAGCAGGGCCCTGCTCGCGCCGACGAACACACCGGCCATCCCACTCGCCGGGTCCGGCCAGACGGCGAGGTTCGGGGCGACCACGAGACCCGGCGCCTGGCCAGCGGGAAGGCGCAGTACCGAAGGGTCCCAGCCGGCGTCCTTCACCTGGCCGGCCCAGCTCGCCGGCACCGCCACCGAAAGGGCACCGGAGGCGTCGTCCACGCGAACCCACCCGGACCGTGCCGGCAGCGTGGAACTGGAACCAGTCATCGCCAGCAGCGCGGTCAGTGCGACCCCGACGCCGACGACCCGCCCCACCTGCCGCACGAACCGGCCACGGCCCGCGTCCCGCTCCAACGACGCGATGACCCGGTGCAGCTCCTCGCGCATCACGGCAGCGGACGCCCAGCGTTGCCGCGGGTCGGGATGCAGCGCGCGGCGCACCAGGTCGTCCACTTCGGAGGGAATTCCGGGCCGAAGCTCGGATGGCCGGAGCAGGGTGCGCCCGGCCCGGCCCGAACGGCTACCGGTCGACCGTGCCGGCTCGGGCGGGCGGCCGGTCACCATGTGGTAGGTCGTCGCGCCGATCGCGTACACGTCGGCGCGGATGTCCAGACCACCACCGGCGGTGGCCTGCTCGGGTGGCATGTAGCCGGGTGTGCCAGCCGCGATGGTGAAGCCGGACGCGTTGGCGAGCGCCTTGGCCAGACCGAGGTCGGCGACGAGCACCCGATCCCGGTCCGCAGCCGGCTGGAACAACACATTGGACGGCTTGAGATCCCGGTGCAGCACGCCGGCCTCGTGCAGCACCGTGACGGCGCTGGCGATGTCGGCCGCGATGAGCAGGGCCTCCCGTACCGGCAGCGGCCCCGAGACGAGCCGATCGGCGAGGGTGCCACCAGCCGCGTACGGCATCACCAGGTACGGCCGTCCGTCCGGCAGCTCACCGACGTCGAGCACACGCACGAGCAGACTGGAATCCGTCCGCCGCATGATCCGCGCTTCCTGCTCGAACCGCTCCCGCAGATCAGCGTGGTACGACCAGTTGTCCGCCAGCACCTTGATCGCTACGGAAGCGTCCAGAGCATCGTCGGCGCCGAGCCACACGGTGGCGAACGCTCCGGAACCGATACGCCGTACAACGCGGTATCGACCGATCTTGCCGGGTACTGACACGCCCGTATTATGGCCGACAAGACGCTGAGGAACGGGGCCTGAGCTTGTCAGACGATCTTGCTATCGAGGATCTCGCCGGTCGTGCCGCAAGGGGCGACGCCGCCGCACTGGACATGTTGCTGGTCAGGATCGGCCCGCAGGTCATGCGGCAGTGCCTGCGCCTCCTTCCCTGCCGGCAGGATGCCGAAGAGGCGTGCCAGGATGCCCTCCTGCAGGTCGCCCGCAAGATCGACAGCTTCGCGGGCCGGTCGAAGTTCTCCACCTGGCTGCACATCGTCACGGCCAACTGCGCCCGGCAGACGTACCGCAGCCTCAAGCGCCGGGCCGACGAGCAGTCCACGCCACAGCTCCCGCTCGACGCCGCCGACCCGCGCACCACAAGCGTGATCGCGGGTTCCCGACTCGACCTGCTGGACGCGCTGGAACGACTGGAGGCGCACCGACCCGAACTGGTCGCCCCGCTGGTGCTGCGTGACCTGTGCCAGTTGACCTACGACCAGATCGCCGACCATCTCGCCATTCCGGTCGGCACCCTGAAGTCACGTATCCACGACGCACGACGGCACGTGCGTGCCTCGCTGCAGGCCACCTGACACCGCGCGACCCACAGCGTTCGCGGGTGCCGACCCGGTGGGACGCCGGCCAGGGCGTCAGATCTCCAGCGACGGCTCGTCCGGCGCGGTGCCCCGCTCCACCGCCACACCGAGCGCGCGCAGGTCGGCCACGAAATCCGGGTACCCCCGGTCGACGTGGTGCACGTGGGAGACCTCCGTGGGCCCGTCCGCGCAGAGGCCGGCGATGATCAGCCCGGCGCCGGCGCGGATGTCGGTGGCCCGTACCGGCGCTCCGGACAGCCGCTCCCGCCCCCGGACCACCGCGTGGTGCCCGTCGGTCTTGATGTCCGCGCCGAGCCGCATCATCTCGTTGGCGAACATGAACCGGCCGTCGAAGATGTTCTCCGTGATCAGGGAGGCGCCGTCGCTGACCGCGGCCAGCCCGATCGCCATGGGCAGCAGGTCGGTGGCGAAGCCGGGGTACGGCAGCGTCACCACGTCCACCGCGCGGGGCCGGTCGTCCATGCGTACCCGGAAGCCGTCACCGTGCGTCTCGACCAGGCCGCCGGCCGCGACGACCTTGTCCAGCGCGACCTCCAGGTAGGCCGGGTCCAGCCCGGTCACCGTCACGTCGCCGCGCGTCATCGCGGCGCCGAAGGCCCAGGTGCCGGCGACGATCCGGTCCCCCACTGTGGCGTGCCGCACCGGACGCAGGCCGGCCACGCCGGTGATCCGCAGGGTGGATGTGCCGGCGCCGGAGATCCGCGCGCCCATCTGGTTGAGCATCGTGCAGATGTCGACGATCTCCGGCTCCCGGGCCGCGTTGTCGATCGTCGTGGTGCCCTGGGCCAGGACCGCCGCCATCACCAGGTTCTCGGTCGCGCCCACGCTGGGGAAGTCCAGCACGATGTCCGCGCCGCGCAGCCCGTGCGGGGCCTCGGCGATCACGAAGCCGTGCTCGCCGGAGATCTCCGCGCCCATCCGGGTCAGCCCGGAGATGTGCATGTCCAGGCCGCGCGAGCCGATCGCGTCGCCGCCGGGGTGGGCCACCCGCACGTACCCCCGACGGGCCAGCAGGGGGCCCAGCACGCAGATCGACGCGCGCAGCCGTCGGACCAGGTCGTAGTCGGCCTCCGCGCCGGGTTGCGCGGGTACGTCGATGGTCACCGAGCGGGACCGGGCGACCCCGCCGCGGGCCACCATGGGGTCAACGGGGTCGTCCGGGTCGAACTGGACGTCGCAGCCCAGCCGCCGCAGCACCTCCCCCATGATCGCGATGTCGGTGATCCGGGGAACATTGGTGATCACACTGCGGCCGGGGGCGAGCAGCGCGGCGGCCATCAACTTCAGCGCCGAGTTCTTGGCGCCGACGACGTGCACGGTGCCCGCCAGCCGGGCGGCACCGCAGACCCGGATGACGTCGACGTCGTTGACCGCCGGATCGCCGGCGTCGCCGGGACCCACCACCGCGGGCCAGCCGGCTGTCGCGTCCGGCCGTGCGGGGATCGTCAGGTCCGGTATCCGTAGGCTGTGCGTCATGGCCGTCCACCTCACGCGCATCTACACCAAGGCCGGCGACGCCGGCATGACCAGGCTGAGCAACAACGAGCAGGTCCCGAAGACCGATCCACGCATCGCCGCGTACGCGGATGTCGACGAGTGCAACGCGGCGATCGGTGTCGCGCTCGCTCTCGGCCAGCTCGACGAGGAACTGCGGGGCGTGCTGGCGTCGGTGCAGAACGACCTGTTCGACGTCGGCGCCGACCTGTCCACCCCGGTCGAGCCGGAGCCGAAGTACCCGCCGCTGCGGGTGACCGAGGAGTACGTCGAGCGCCTGGAGGGCTGGTGCGACGAGTACAACGCACGCCTGAGCAAGCTCGACTCCTTCATCCTCCCCGGCGGCACCGCGGGCGCGGCGCTGCTGCACGTGGCGCGGACCATCGCCCGGCGTGCCGAGCGGGCGGCGTGGGCGCTGGTCAGCCACGATCCGGACCGGACCAGCCCGCTCCCGGCAAAGTATCTCAACCGGCTCTCCGATCTGCTCTTTATCCTGTCAAGAACGGCAAATCCGGCGGGAGATGTGCTATGGGTGCCCGGCGGCAAGCGCTGAGGTCGGGCGCTGCGCGCGACGTCGAGGTGTGACTTCCCAATCTGATCGCCACCACGCCTCGCCGAGCCGACTCCTCAGCCCGGCCGCCCGACCAGCGCCTTGATCAACTCCGCTTCCTTGAAGTCGGGGTGTCCCGGCCACCAGGACACCCCCGACATCAGGAAAGTCGAGCCGATCAACCCGCGAGGCAGGACCCGTCTGCATCGGTAACGGCAGCTGACAGAAGCCCGCGCCAAAACGACGGACAGTGCCCGACGAAGGGTTTCCGGGGGAGCCCGCCCGGCGCAGGGATCAAGCCTGACCGCCCGGAGCCGGGCGGGCTCCCCCGGAAACCCCAAGGGCGACCACGGACGAGCCTCAGGCAGCCGGCCAGTCCTGGGAGGCCATACGCGGCGAGACCGCCCCCGGAGGGGCGGCCTCGAGCCAGGAGAGGAAACCGGTCACGGTCGACCGCGCCATGGCGATCTCCACCGGTGCGTGGTGACTCGTACAGCGGAGGATCACCCAGTCGGCTGGCATGGAGAGCCGTTCCTGCCCTTCGGGCAATCGGCGGCGCTCGACCGCGAGATCCTTGCGGGAGAGGACCCGCTTGGGACGGAGCGCGAAGCTGAACATTCGATACCAGCGCAGCTCGTCACCGGCGAACCGACCGAAGCCGGGTGACCAGCCACGCCCGTCGAGCACGGTGGTGACCCGGACGCTGAGCCGGATGATGCCACCGCTGCAGGTCACGACGGCCCGCCGGACGAAGAGCACGAGAAGCGCGACGAGGATGACGGCGACGCCGATCCCGATGCCTTCGACGATCTCCATCCGCGGGGTGACTCAGCGGCTCTGCGCGGAAACCGGGGTCGCGCTCTCGGCCAGCACGGTGACGCCCTCGGCGCTCACCGAGAGGAAGCCACCGGCCACGTCGTAGGAGACCTGCTGACCCCCGGCCAGCTTGATGCGGACCTGGCCGGGCTCGGCGAGCTGGCCGAGCAGCGGCGCGTGCCCCGGCAGGACACCGAGCTCACCCTCGGTGGTCCGGGCGACGACCATCTCGGCCTCACCGGACCAGACCTTCTCCTCGACGGCGACGAGCTCGACGTGAAGCTGCTGTGCCACGCTGTCTCCTTGCTGCGGCGACGGATTGCCGAAAGTCTAGTCGTGACGCCGAGCCACCCCCAACGCGGGTGGGGAGAGCTGCGCCACGCCTACTTCGTCTTGTTCTGGAATTCGGGGTGCTCGAGCAGGAACGGGTCCAGTTGTTCATTGTGCAGGGCGGTGAAGAAGTCCGGGACGCCTGCCTGGAACTGCTCACCCTTGTAGGTCTTGCCCTCGAAGACCGGACCGCCGGGGAGCTTGATCATCTGGATGGTGTTCGGGCGGATGTTCTTCAGGGCCAGCCCGAAGTCGACCACGCTGTTGCCCCGACCGTTGAAGATCAGCGACTGACCGGCGGCGCGAAGCACCTTGTCGAGCTTGATCGGGTTGGCGACCACGTCGGCGCTGAACGCCTGGCCGACCATCGCCTTGACGAACTGCTGCTGGTGGCGCTGCCGGCCGTAGTCGGCGTCCGGCACACCGTTCTTCGGGTAGCGCTGCCGGACGTAGTCCAGCGCCTGCCACCCGCTGAGGTGGTGGTTGCCCTTCTTGTAGATCGCCTGCGGGCCGACGTAGCCCTCGCCGCGCGTGTTGCCGGGCCGGGGCTTGCCGTCCGGCTGCTTGTGCTCGGACTTCACGTCCCGCTCGACGTACATGTCGACGCCGCCCATCGCGTCGACGATCTTCTGGAAGCCGGTGAAGTTGATGATCGCCCCGGCGTCGAACCGCTTGATGCCGGTCACGTTCTGCACGGTGGTGGCCAGCAACTCGAAGCCGCGCGCCGCGTCGGGGTTGCCGTCGGGCACCCGGCTGCCGAACGACATCGCCGCGTTGATCTTCGTCGTCTCGCCGGAGAAGTTGGCCTTCTTGAACGCCGGGATGTCGACGTAGAGGTCACGCGGCAGCGAGAAGAGGTAGGCCCGGTCCATCGACGCGGGCACGTGCAGCACCATGATCGAGTCGGCCAGCGGCGCCGCCGTCGGCGTACGCGGGTCGATGCCGACCAGCAGGAGGTTGAGCGGGCCCTTGATCTCGCTCTTCTTCTCCTTGGCGCCGGCCGCCTGGTCACCGAAGAGGTCGGCCTTGCCGACGGCGCCCTCGTAGCGGGCCATCAGCACCTCGGTGCCGACCAGCACCCCGCCGCTGAGCATGGTCAGCACCAGGCCGAACACGGTGCACACCTTGGCCCAGCGCGGCACGCCCCGCCAGATGGACGACTTGCGGCCACTCTTGCCGGCCTTACCCACGCGCATCTCCGTTCGTTACGCCCACGAAGAGGAGACGGGCGCACGTCGTCGAAAGGTTGCAGAAGTCAGCGCTCGTTCAGGTGAACGCGCGGACCGACCGTATCTCGCGCGCCGCCGGAGCGACGACCACGAGTAACGGACCGCGACGATGGTAAGGCGTCAAGATGAACAAAAGACTGCCCCGACATTGCCGGGGCAGTCTTTTGCGGTACGGATGAGCGGGCTGTCAGCCCTTCATCAGCTCCTCAGCCTTGCGCTCCAGGTCCTCGAGACCGCCGCACATGAAGAACGCCTGCTCGGGGAAGTGGTCGTACTCACCCTCGCTGATCTTGCGGAACGCCTCGATGGTCTCCTTGATCGGGACCGTCGAGCCCGGCACGCCGGTGAACTGCTCCGCCGCGTAGGTGTTCTGCGAGAGGAAGCGCTCGATCCGCCGCGCGCGCTGCACGGTGATCTTGTCTTCCTCGGAGAGCTCCTCGATACCGAGGATGGCGATGATGTCCTGCAGGTCGCGGTAGCGCTGCAGGATCCGCTTCACCTCGGTGGCGACCTGGAAGTGCTCCTGGCCGACGAACTCCGGGGCGAGGATCCGGGACGAGGACGCCAGCGGGTCCACGGCCGGGTAGATGCCCTTGTCGGAGATCGACCGCTCCAGGTTGGTGGTCGCGTCCAGGTGGGCGAACGTGGTGGCCGGAGCGGGGTCGGTGTAGTCGTCCGCCGGCACGTAGATCGCCTGCATGGAGGTGATGGCCTGGCCCCGGACGGAGGTGATCCGCTCCTGGAGCTCGCCCATCTCGTCGGCCAGGGTCGGCTGGTAACCCACGGCGCTCGGCATGCGGCCGAGCAGCGTGGAGACCTCGGAACCGGCCTGCGTGAAGCGGAAGATGTTGTCGATGAAGAGCAGCACCTCCTGCTTCTTCACGTCCCGGAAGTACTCCGCCATGGTCAGCGCGGAGAGCGCCACCCGCAGCCGGGTGCCCGGCGGCTCGTCCATCTGGCCGTAGACCAGCGCGGTCTTGTCGATGACGCCGGACTCGGTCATCTCGGCGATGAGGTCGTTGCCCTCACGGGTGCGCTCACCCACGCCGGCGAACACCGAGGTACCACCGAAGTTGCGGGCGACACGGGTGATCATCTCCTGGATGAGCACCGTCTTGCCCACACCCGCGCCGCCGAACAGGCCGATCTTGCCGCCCTTGACGTACGGGGCGAGCAGGTCGATGACCTTGATGCCGGTCTCCAGCATCTCGGTCTTCGGCTCCAGGTCGGCGAAGGCCGGGGCCTTGCGGTGGATGCCCCACCGGTCGTCGGCCTGGATCGTCTCACCCTCGGTGAGGTTGAGGCACTCGCCGATCGCGTTGAAGACGTGGCCCTTGACGGCGTCGCCCACCGGAACGGTGATCGGCTCGCCGCGGTCGGTCACCTCCGCGCCGCGGACCAGGCCGTCGGTCGGCTGCATCGAGATCGCGCGGACCAGGTTGTCACCCAGGTGCTGGGCGACCTCCAGGGTCAGCGTCTTCTCACCGCCGGACAGGTTCACGTTGACGTTGAGCGCGTTGAACAGGGCCGGCATGGCGTCGCGCGGGAACTCGGCGTCGACGACCGGGCCGATGACCCGGACCACGCGACCCGTGGCCGTCTTGGTCTCTACTGGGGCAGTCATCACACTTCACTTCCCGACGCGGCCAGCGCGTTCGCGCCGCCGACGATCTCGCTGATCTCCTGGGTGATCCCGGCCTGGCGGGCCGAGTTCATCTCACGCGTGTACTTGTCGATCATGTCTTCGGCGTTGTCGGTAGCGCTCTTCATCGCCCGCCGACGCGACGCCGACTCACTCGCCGCCGACTCGATCAACGCCGCGTAGATCCGCGTGTTGATGTACCTCGGCAGGAGCGCGTCGAGCAGCGCCTCCGCCTCCGGCTCGAACTCGTACGCCGGCAGCAGCCCCTCGGAGCGCGGCCGGTCCTCCACCTGCATCGGACCGATCACCTTGGTGACCGGGGTCTGCGTCATCAGCGAGTGGAACTCCGTGTAGACGATGTGCAGCTCGTCGACGCCGAGCACCCCGTCCGCTCCGGAACCGCCGTCGACGTCGTCCGCACCGGCGGTGAACGCCTTGATCAGCGTCTCACCCACGGTACGGGCGTCCTCGAACGACGGCTGCTCGCTGAACCCCGTCCAGTTCGCCTCGATCGGCCGGTCGCGGAACCGGTAGAACCCGACACCCTTACGCCCGATGACGTAGAGCACCGGCTCCTTGCCGTCCGCCTTCAACCGTGCGATCAGCGACTCGGCCATCCTGATCGCGTTGGAGCTGTAACCGCCGGCCAGGCCACGGTCACTGGTGACCAGCAGGACGCCCGCCCGCCGCACCCGCTCGCGCGGGGTGAGCAGCGGGTGGTCGATCCGCGCGTTGGACGCCAGCGCCGTGAGCACACTGGTGATGGCCTGGGCGTACGGCAGGGACGCCTGCACCCGGGCCTGGGCCTTGGCGATCCGGCTCGTCGCCACGAGCTCCATCGCCTTGGTGATCTTCTTCATCGACTTCGCCGAGCGGATCCGTTGACGAAGAACGCGTACCTGGGCCGCCATCGGATCAGCTCTCGGCCGGGCGGTCGGTCGTGCCGTCGCGGAAGCGGGTGACCGTCTCGCGGTTCTCGTCACCCTCCAGCGGCGCGGCCGGCGCGTCGTTGACCTTGCGCTCGTCCTCCTTGCCGAGGAAGACCTGCTTGAACTCGGTGATCGCCGCGTCCAGGGAGCTGACGATGTCGTCGCCCCACTGGTTGTCGGCGATACCGGCCAGCACGCCCTCGTGCTTGTGCCGCAGGTACTGGAGGAACTCGGCCTCGAAGCGCCGGATCTCACCCACCGGGATGTCGTCCAGCTTGCCCTCGACGCCGGCCCAGACCGAGACGACCTCGTCCTGCACCGGGTACGGCGAGTAGTTCGGCTGCTTGAGCAGCTCGACCAGCCGGACACCACGGTCGAGCTGGGCCCGGGAGGCCCGGTCCAGGTCGGAGGCGAAGGCGGCGAACGCCTCCAGCTCGCGGTACTGGGCCAGGTTGAGCCGCAGCGAACCGGCGACCTTGCGCATCGGCTTCACCTGCGCGGCGCCACCGACCCGGGAGACCGAGGTGCCGACGTTGATCGCCGGACGGACGCCCTGGTTGAACAGGTCGGTCTCCAGGAAGATCTGGCCGTCGGTGATCGAGATGACGTTGGTCGGGATGAAGGCCGAGATGTCGTTGGCCTTCGTCTCGATGATCGGCAGGCCGGTCATCGAGCCGCCACCCAGCTCGTCGGAGAGCTTCGCGCAGCGCTCCAGCAGGCGCGAGTGCAGGTAGAAGACGTCACCCGGGTACGCCTCACGGCCCGGCGGGCGACGCAGCAGCAGCGACACGGCCCGGTACGCCTCGGCCTGCTTGCTCAGGTCGTCGAAGACGATCAGGACGTGCTTGCCGCCGTACATCCAGTGCTGCCCGATGGATGAGCCGGTGTACGGGGCCAGGTACTTGAAGCCGGCCGGGTCGGAGGCCGGCGAGGCGACGATGGTCGTGTACTCCATCGCGCCCGCCTCCTCCAGCTGCCCCTTGATCGAGGCGATCGTGGAGGCCTTCTGGCCGATGGCGACGTAGATGCAGCGGACCTGCTTCTTCGGGTCGCCGGTGCGCCAGTTGTCCCGCTGGTTGAGGATGGCGTCCAGGGCGACCGTGGTCTTGCCGGTCTTGCGGTCACCGATGATCAGCTGACGCTGACCCCGACCGATCGGGGTCATCGCGTCGATGGCCTTGATGCCGGTCTGCAGCGGCTCGAACACCGACTGGCGGGCCATCACGTTCGGAGCCTGCAGCTCCAGCTCGCGGAAGCCCTCGTTGGCGATGTCACCGAGCCCGTCGATGGGCTGGCCGAGCGCGTCGACCACACGGCCGAGGAAGGCGTCGCCGACCGGAACGGAGAGAACCCGCTCGGTGCGCTTGACGCGCTGCCCCTCCTCCAACTTGGCGGAGTCACCGAGAACGACGACACCGATTTCCCGGACGTCGAGGTTCAACGCCACGCCGAGCGTGCCGTCCTCGAACTCCAGGAGCTCGTTGGTCATGGTCGAGGGCAGGCCCTCGACGTGGGCGATACCGTCACCGGTGTCGGCGACGGTGCCGACCTCCTCGCGGGAGACGTCGGACGAGTAGGAAGAGACGTAGCGCTCCAGGGCGCCGCGGATCTCCTCCGTCGAGATGGTCAGCTCGGCCATCCTCTGCTTCCTTAAAATTCAGGGGCCCGGGATACCTAGTACCAACCGGTCCGAATGGCGTCTGTCAATCCGGGCGCTGAGCGGCGAAGCCACCCCAACGCTGGGCGGCGGAGCCGCTCAGCCGCTGGGCGGCGAAGCCGATCAGCGCTTCGCGAGCGCGTTGCGGGTCTCGTTGAGGCGGCGCAGGATCGTGCCGTCGTACAGGTCGGAGCCGACCCGCACGCTCACGCCACCCAGGACGTGGGGGTCCACCGTCTGCTTGACGGAGACCTCTCGACCGTATATCGCGGCGAGGCTCGCACCCAGTCGGCGCTCGTCGGAGTCACTCAAGGGGGCGGCGACGGTCACGTAGGCCACCTGCCGGTCCCGCCGCTCGGCGGCGAGCTCCACCAGCCGGGTGAGCGCCCCGATGAAGGAGCGTCCGCCGAACCCGCTCAGCGCCACCTCGACGAGGCGGACGGTGACCGGGTGGGCCTTGTCGGCGAGCAGCTCACGGGCCAGGGTGGCCCGCCGCTCGACCGGGGCGGCCGGGTCGGCCAACGCGTTGTTCAGCGCCGACTGACCCGTCACGACCTGACCGAAGCGGAACAGCTCGTCCTCGACCTCGCCCAGCTCGCCGGCGGAGTCGGCGCTGGCCAGCAGCGCCTCCACCCCCAGGCGCTCGGCGCCGTCGAGCAGCTCCGACGGTGCCGACCAACGGCCGGACACCAGCACCACGAGCAGGTCGAGCGCGTCCGCGCCGATCCGCCCACCCAGCATGTCGCCGAGCAGAGCGCCGCGGTCCGTGCCGGAACGAGCCGGCTCGGACAGCGCGCGGCGCAGCCGCGGCTCACGCCGCAGCAGGGTCGCCACGGAGAGGATGGCGTCGGCGGTGGAGGCCACCGCCGACGGCTCCGCGCCGCGGACGTACGCGTCGAGGCGCTCGGCCGCGACCTTGTACGACTCCCGGCTGGCGGCCTGCATCAGCGGGCCCCCGTGCTCTCGAGGCCGCTCAGGAACCGGTCGACGGTGCCCTTGCGTCGCGCCTCGTCGGCCAGCGACTCACCGACGATCTTGCTGGCCAGGTCCACCGCGATGGTGCCGACCTCCGCGCGCAGCTCGCGCACGATGGTGGCCCGCTCGGCGGCGAGTGCGTCCTTGCCCGCCTGGATGACCCGGTCGGACTCTTCCCGCGCCTTGGCGAGGATGTCCTGCCGGATCCCCTCGGCGTCGGCCCGCGCGTCGTCACGGATCTTCGCGGCGTCGGTGCGGGCCTCAGCGAGCTGGGCCCGGTACTGCTCGAGCAGCTGGTTCGCCTCGGCCTGGGCGGCCTCGGCGCGCTTGATGCCGCCCTCGATCGCGTCGACCCGAGCCTGGAACGTCTGCTCCATCCGCGGGAAGACGAACTTCATCAGCACGAAGCAGAGCACGGCGAAGGCGATCGTGCCGACCACGATCTCCTGCCCGATCGGAATGATCGGGTTGTGGCTGGACTCACCACCCTCAGCGGCAAGGTTGAACATGGTGACCTCCCGGTCGAGGGGCGGGTACTACTTGGCCCAGATGAAGCCGAAGGCGATGCCGAACAGCGCGAGCGCCTCGATGACGGCGAAGCCGATCCAGACGTACGGCAGGGTCATCCGGGACGACTCCGGCTGCCGGGCGGTCGACTGGATGTAGGCGGCGAAGACCAGGCCGACGCCGATGCCCGGGCCGATGGCCGCGAGACCGTAGCCGATGGCGGCGGTGCTGCCATTTACCGCGGCGAGAACGTCCATTAGTGGTTCCTCCTGGTTATCACGCGTGACTCTCACGCGGGACGACAACGGTTGGTGCGTGGATCAGTGCTCTTCGGCGAGCGCGCCCTGGATGTAGCTGGCGCTCAGCACCGTGAAGACGTAGGCCTGCAGGACGATGACCAGTGCCTCGAGCAGGGTCAGCGCCACGGTCATCACCCAGGAGACCACCGAGACCGGTGCCAGCCAGGCGTTGGCGTTGAGCATCGCGAAGCCGCCGAGCGTGAAGACCAGCAGGAGCATGTGGCCGGCGAACATGTTCGCGAAGAGACGGACGGCCAGCGAGAACGGCCGGATGATGAAGGTCGAGAACGCCTCGATCGGAATCAGCAGCGGCAGGATGTACCAGGGTGCCGGCGGAATCAGGGCGTGCTTGAAGTATTTGCCGAACCCGTGGTGCCGGATGCCGATGTAGTTGAACAGCACGTAGCTGATCACCGCGAGGATCGCCGGGAAGGCGATGTGCGAGTTCGGTGAGATCTGGAACAACGGGATGATCGCGAACGCGTTCGTCACCAGCACGAAGCAGAACAGCGTGGTGAAGTACGGAGCGAACCGCACACCCTGGTGACCGATCATGTCGACCGAGATGTTGTTGCGCACGAAGCCGTAGATCGACTCGGCGAACCACTGCTTCTTGGTCGGGACCAGCTTCGGGTTCCGGTAGGTAGCCAGGAAGAAGATGATCAGCACACCGACCGCGATCCAGATCATCAAGGTGAACTTGGTGACCCAGTACGAGTCGTGTGCACCCCAGGGCAGGATGCTGGGCAGGTAGAAGTCCTCCACACTGGGTGGGAATTCCGCCTGGCCCGCTGCCAGGACGTTCGCCTGTCCGAACACCGCGTCCCTTCCTAAGTAGGCGTGCCGAGTCGGCGGATGACCAGGATGACTCCCCCGGCCATGCCGAGCACGAAGCCGATCCCGGTGGCGACGCCACCGGTGTCGAGCCACTGGTCGACCAGCCAGCCGATGAAACCCCACACGAGCATGCCTCCGACGAGGTAGCTGAGCGCGGTCCAACCCTGACCGGCGCCGGACGGATAGTCGTCCGGTTCACCGGCGGGGCGGGGGGTTTGGTCATCAGCCATGACGGGGCGAACGATATCAGCCGGGAAGACGAGGCTGTGCCTCACCCCCCGCACAACCATCGTTGTGTGGGCATCTCGTGGGCGCCGTCGTCTGTGGGCACGCTACTCCCCTTCCGCCCGTCGGAAAATGACCGGAGGCCGACACATTGCGGCGCGTCCGCTAGTTGGGACGGCGGGCCGGCCGATCGCCGGGTCAGTCCCGTGGCCGGCGGGCGTACACCCTGGTCAGCCACCAGAGGTGCACCGCTGTCCACACTGCCACCCCGGCGACGATGCCGAGGCAAAGAGGAATCAACCCGGGCCAGCCGGTTGCGGCCACCGCCACCAGCACGACACCCAACAGGGTGAACTTCAGCACGTACAGACCCACGCCGAGCGGCAGCAGCAACTGCGGGTTGACCTGGTCGGCCCGGGCCAGCACCACCGTGGTCAGCGTGTAGCTGAGCACCGTGACGCCCACCCCGACCGCCGCGCCGAACGCCGCCGTCGCGCCGCCGGTCACCGCACCGACGACAGCCGCGACCACGGCCAGCGCCAGCGACGCGCCCAGCAGCACCGGCAGGTGCCGCAACCGCCACCGCCGGTCGGCGGCGGGCTCGAGCACCCCGGGCTCAGCCACGGGGGTACGCCGGGAAGGCCGCGGCCAGCTCGGCCACCTCGGCGCCGAGCCGGGTCAGCGCGTCGGCGCCACCCGGTGCGCCCGGGTCCGTGCGCACCGCGCGGGCGATCAGGGCAGCCACCTGCCGCAGCTCACCCTCGCGCATCCCCTGGGTGGTGACGCTCGGCGTGCCCACCCGGATGCCGGAGGCCACCAGCGGCGGCTGCGGGTCGTACGGGATGGCGTTCTTGTTGAGCGTGATCGCGGCGGCGTCGCACCGGGCCTCGGCCTCCGCGCCGGTCACCCCCAGCTCCCGCAGGTCGATCAGGGCCAGGTGGGTGTCGGTGCCGCCGGACACCGGGCGCATCCCCTCGTCGGCCAGCCCGGCCGCGAGGGCCTGGGCGTTGCTGACCACCTGGCGGGCGTACGTCTGGAACTCGGGCTGGGCGGCCTCGCGCAGCGCGACCGCCTTGGCCGCCACCGCGTGCATGAGCGGGCCGCCCTGGGTGAACGGGAAGACCGCCTTGTCGATCCGCTGGGCCAGCGACTCGCGGCAGAGGATCATGCCGCCGCGCGGGCCGCGGAGCACCTTGTGGGTGGTCGCGCAGACGACGTCGGCGTACGGCACCGGGGACGGAATGGCCCGGCCGGCGACCAGGCCGATGAAGTGCGCGGCGTCGACCATCAGGTACGCGCCGACCTCGTCTGCGATCTCCCGGAACCGGGCGAAGTCGATCAGCCGGGGGTACGCGGTCGCGCCACAGATGATCAGCTTGGGCCGGTGCGCCCGGGCCAGGTCGCGTACCTCGTCGTAGTCGATCAGCTCGGTGTCCGGGCGGACCGGGTAACCGACCGGGTGGAACCACTTGCCGGAGAAGTTCACCCGGCTGCCGTGGGTGAGGTGCCCGCCGTGCGGCAGGTCCATCGCCAGCACCGTGTCCCCCGGCTGCACCAGCGCGGCGTACGCGGCCAGGTTGGCGCTCGCCCCCGAGTGCGGCTGGAGGTTGGCGTGCTCGGCCCCGAACAGCTCCTTGGCGCGGGCGATGCCGATCTCCTCGGCCCGGTCCACCTCGGCGCAGCCGCCGTAGTAGCGCCGGCCCGGGTAGCCCTCGGCGTACTTGTTGGTCAGCGTCGAGCCGAGCGCGGCCAGCACCGCCGGCGAGGTCAGGTTCTCGCTGGCGATGAGCTGCAGGCCACCGCGCAACCGGTCCAGCTCGCCGAGGACCACCCCGGCGATCTCCGGATCAGTGGCCCTGAGCTGCGCGAAATCCGGCCCCCAGAAGGTGCTCGTCTCGGTCTCCACAGCGAACGAGTCTAGGGGGCCGCAGACTGGGAGTCGTGAGATGCCTCGTCACCGGAGCCACCGGATACATCGGCGGGCGGCTGACACCGCTGCTGCTCGCCGACGGGCACACCGTGCGCTGCCTCGCCCGCAAGGCGGTGCGGCTGCGCGACGTGCCCTGGGCCGCGGCGGCCGAGATCGTCGAGGGCGACCTGAGCCGCCCGGAGACGCTGCCCGCCGCGTTCGCCGACGTCGACGTCGCGTACTTCCTGGTGCACTCGCTGGGCCGAGCGGACTTCGAGGCCGCCGACCGGGAGGCGGCGACCAACTTCGCGACTGCCGCCCGCGCGGCCGGCGTACGCCGGATCGTGTATCTGGGCGGCCCGGAGCCGGCGGCCGACGCCGAGGTCCCCTCCCCGCACCTGCGGTCCCGGGCCGAGGTGGGTCGGATCCTGCTGGCCAGCGGGGTGCCCACGGCGGTGCTCCGCGCCGCGGTGATCATCGGGTCCGGCTCGGCGTCGTTCGAGATGCTGCGCTACCTGACCGAGCGGCTGCCCGCCATGGTCACCCCCCGGTGGGTCCGCAACCGGATCCAGCCGATCGCGGTCCGCGACGTGCTGCGCTACCTGGCCGGCTGCACCACGCTGCCGCCCGAGGTCAGTCGCGGCTTCGACATCGGCGGGCCGGACGTGCTCACCTTCCGCGACATGATGCAGCGCTACGCCCGGGTGGCCGGCCTGCGCCGGCGGATCATCGTGCCGGTCCGCCCGCTCACCCCGTCGCTGTCCTCGCACTGGGTCGGGCTGATCACCCCGGTGCCGAACACGATCGCCCGCCCACTGGTGGAGAGCCTGATCCACGAGGCCGTGGCACACGAACACGACATCGCCCGGTACGTGCCCGACCCACCGGACGGCCTCACCGGCTTCGCCGACGCGGTGGCGTTGGCGCTGGCCAAGGTGCGCGACGCCCAGGTGGAGACCCGCTGGTCCACCGCGAGCGGTCCGGACGCGCCGGCCGAGCCGCTGCCCACCGACCCGGACTGGTCCGGTGGCACCGCGTACACCGACGTCCGGGAGCGCACGGTGGACGCGTCACCGGCGGCGCTCTGGCGGGTCATCGAGGGCGTCGGCGGCGAGCACGGCTGGTACTCGTTCCCCCTCGCCTGGTCGGTACGCGGCTGGCTGGACCGGCTGGTCGGCGGGGTGGGGCTGCGGCGGGGCCGGCGTGACCCGCACCGCCTCCAGGTCGGCGAGGCGCTGGACTTCTGGCGGGTGGAGGAGATCGTCCCGGGCGAGCTGCTGCGGCTGCGCGCGGAGATGCGACTGCCCGGCCGCGCCTGGCTGGAGATGCGGGCGCTGCCGGTCGACAACGGACGCAGCCGCTACCAGCAGCGCGCGGTCTTCCTGCCCCGCGGGCTGGCCGGACACGCCTACTGGGGGTCGGTGGCCCCGTTCCACGCCGTGGTCTTCGGCGGCATGGCCCGCAACATCGCCCGCAACGCCGAACAGGCCTCCTGACCACCCCGCCTCGGACGGGTCAGTTGCCGGTGCGGGCCCCGGTGACCTGGAACGCGGCGCGCTCGCTGGGCGGGACGAAGTCGCGTACCGGCTGGTCGCGGAGGGCGGCGCCGAGCACCTCCCCCACCGCGGTCGCCATCCGGGCCTGCACCGCCTGACCGACCGCGTCCCGCGGGTCGTCGGGGTTGGCCGCCATCGAGGCGACCGCCAACTGCGGGGTGAAGGCCACCACCGTCTCCGTCTCGTACCGCTCGGAGCTGCCGGTCTTGCCGGCCACCGGGCGGCCCAGCTGGGAACGCAGGTCGGGCGCGGTGGCGCCGTCGCACCGCCCGTACATCGACTGGTCGCCCACGGGGCAGCGGGCCGCGTCCGCCGCCGCCCGCGCCACGTCGGTGTCGAGCACCTGTCGACAGTCCGGCTTGGCGGCGTCCACCGGCCGGCCGGCCGAGTCGCTGATCGAGACCACCGGCAGCGGCGCGCACCAGGTCCCCTCGGCCGCCACCGTGGCGTACGCCGTCGCCAGGTCCAGCGGGGTCGTCGCGGCCACGCCCAGGGTGAACGGGCCCCAGTCCTTCGCGCCGTAGCGGGCCAGCCGCTCGTCGGAGTCGGCCCGCAGCACGATGCCCAGCCGCTCGGCCATCTCCACCACCCGGTCGGCGCCGACCCGCTCGGTCAGCCACGCGAAGTACGTGTTCACCGACCGGCCGAACGCGGTCCACATGGTGCGGGGGCCGTTCATCGACGAGGGACTGGCGTTCGACGGGCACCAGCGGCCGTCGCAGCTTCCCGCCCCCGTCACCGGGAACCGGGTGAGCAGTTGGGTCGGCGCCGTGAACTCGGTCGACAGCGGCAGGCCGGACTCCAGCGCGGCCAGCATGGCGAAGAGCTTGAACGTCGAGCCGCCCTGGTAGCCCTCGATGGCCCCGCCGCCGGCGACGAGCTGGTTGACCGTGTTCGGATGGTTCTTCTGCCCGACCGGGTTGGCCGCGACGCTGTAGGTGCGGTTCACCGACATCGCCAGCACCCGGCCGGTGCCGGGCTGCACCACGGCGGTGGGCACCGCCCGCGCGTCGGTCAGGCGGTAGATCTTCAGCACCTGCTCGGTGGTGGCCCGCTGCACCGCCGGGTCCAGCGACGAGACGATGGAGAAGCCGCCCCGGCGCAACGTGCGTCGCCGCTCGTCGGCACTCGACCCGAACGCCGACTGGCTGCTCCACCAGCGGGTGAACCAGTCGCAGAAGAAGCCCCAGTCGTTGTGCCCGTCGGGCACCCCCGTGCAGTCGTTCGGCGTCTCGCTGGGTCGCAGTTGCAACGGCTCGGCCTGCGCCGCCGCCGCCGCGTCGGCCGGCACCTGACCGGTCTCGACCAGCCGCTCGAGCACGTACGTCCGTCGGCCCAGGGCGCTGTCGGCGTCCCCGTTGATCGGGTCGTCGCTGTCCGGCGAGCGGACCAGCCCGGCCAGCAGCGCGGCCTGGGCCAGGGTCAACTCGGCCGGCGAGCGGGAGAAGTAGCGCTTGCTGGCCGCCCCGATCCCGTACGCCCCGGCCCCGAAGTAGGCGATGTTGAGATAGCGGGTGAGGATGTCCTCCTTGCTCAGCTCCCGCTCCAGCGCCAGCGCGTACCGCATCTCCTGGAGCTTGCGGGCGGTGGTGACCTCGGTGGCCGCCTGGCGCTGCCGCTCGGTCAGCCGGGGGTCGCTGCTGAGCACGTTGCGGACGTACTGCATGGTCAGGGTGGAGGCGCCCTGCCGGGTCCTGCCGTCACGCTTGTTCACCGTGAAGGCGCGCACCACACCGCGCAGGTCCACCCCGCTGTGCTGGTAGAACCGGACGTCCTCGGCGGCCACGATGGCCTGCCGCATCACCGGGGCGACCTCACGCAGCGGAACGTCCACCCGGTCCTCCTGGTAGAAGGACGTGATCAGGGTGGTGCCGTCGTTGGCGTAGAGGTTGGAGCGCTGGGCGGTGGGCGGCGTGCGCAGCGTGCTGGGCAGCTCCGAGTAGGGCGTGGACAGGGCGCTGAAGCCAATTCCGAAGACCAGGGCCGCGGGTAGGGCGGCTCCGGCCAGCACCAGTCCGGCCAGCACGCCGGCGATCACCACGGTCAGCAGTTTGTCGAGTCGGGCCCGGATCATCAGCTCTCCCCGCAGGAGCCGGTCACGCTAGGACCCGTTCAGAATGACCCGGGACACCCCTTTCGCCCCTGGTTTTCCCCAAACCCGGAGGAAACTCGCAGGTCGCTCAGGGCAGCAGCGCGGCGGCCAGCGGGTGGACCGTCTCCTCGATCTCGTCCGCGACCCGGGTGAAGCACTGGTCGCCGCGACCCCAGGGATCGTCGAGATCGTCGGTGGGCAGCGCGGAGGCGCCCAGCCGGTTGTCGTGCGCCGCCGCCACCAGGGCCACGCCCCGGGCGTACACCGCCTCCGGGGTGGCTTCGGCCGCCGGCAACGCGGCGGCGTCCACCGCGGCGAGCAGCCGGCCGAACTCACCCAGCACGAAGGTGCGGGCCGCCGCGTCCGGACGGAGCGCGACCACGTACTCCTGCTGGTCGGCCGTGGCCGTCAGGACCAGGTCGGCGGCGTCGATGTGGTCCGAGCGCAGCTTGCGCGCCGCGAACCCCTCGACGGCGCCGCCACGGTCGATGACCTGTCGCGCCGCCGGCGGGTTCATCTCCTCGCCCGCGTGCCAGCCGCCGGTGCCGGCGCTGTGGCTGTGCACCAGCTCCTCGGCGGCGGCCGGGTCCTGCGCACGCCGGGCCAACCGCTCCCGCACCGCGAGGGCGAGCAGTCGCTCGGCCATCGGCGAACGACAGATGTTGCCCATGCAGACGTGCAGGACGGTGAACGGGGGCACTCAGGCCCCCTGGACGTCGAGAAGATCCGGGACGACGTCGCGCAGCTTCTCCAGCGGGATCGCGCCGGCCCGCAGCAACTGCGGCACCTCGCCGGTCAGGTCCACGATCGTGCTCGGCACCGGATCCGGGCAGGGCCCGGCCTCCAGGTACGCGCGCACCGAGTAGCTGAGCTGGTCACGTGCCTCCTCGGCGGTCACCGCCGCCGGCTGGCCGGTCTTGTTGGCCGAGGAGACCGCCATCGGGCCGGTCTCCCGCAGCACCTCCAGGGCCACCGGGTGCAGCGGCATCCGCACCGCCACCGTGCCCGTCTTGTCGCCCAGGTCCCACTGGAGGCTCGGCGAGTGCTCGACCACGATGGTCAGCGCACCCGGCCAGAACGCCTCCACCAGGTCCCGTGCTGCCGTGGGCAGCGAGAAGACCAACCCGTCCAGGGTGTGGCGCGAACCGATCAACACCGGCGGCGGCATCTGCCGGCCCCGGCCCTTCGCGTCCAGCAGCGCCTTGACCGCGTAGGGCGTGAACGCGTCCGCGCCGATCCCGTAGACGGTGTCCGTCGGGAGGACGACCAGCTCGCCGTTCTTGACCGCCTCGATGGCCGCAGCGATGCCGCGGTCCCGATCGGCGGGCGATCGACAGTCGTAGAGCATCACGAGGAGTCAGTCTGCCACGCCGGCCCGGGCGCGGTGTGCTGGCCGTCCGCCCGTCGGGACGCGGTGGCGTAGCGAGGGCGGCCGGTGAGGTCCAGATGCTCCGTGACGTCCGCGAACCGGCCGTCGGAGGCGAACAACGCCGGGACCGCCACGTCGTGCGTGTCGTCGTGCTCGACCCCGATGACGCCGCCGGGGCGCAGCAGCGCCGCCGCCCGGATGATCACCGGTCGGATCACCGCCAGACCGTCCATGCCGCCGAAGACCGCCTCCGCCGGATCGTGCGCGGCCACCTCCGGCGGCACCACCACCTCCACCGGCACGTACGGCGGGTTGCAGAGCAGCACGTCCACCCGCCCCACCAGGTGCGCCAGCAGGTCCGG
The DNA here is from genome assembly GCF_040608335.1 of Micromonospora sp. NPDC005194. Classification (NCBI taxonomy): domain Bacteria; kingdom Bacillati; phylum Actinomycetota; class Actinomycetes; order Micromonosporales; family Micromonosporaceae; genus Micromonospora; species Micromonospora sp. NPDC005194. The sequence goes on from NZ_JBEXIA010000003.1 coordinate 27,170, forward strand.
CGCCGTCACGTCGGCCTCGACCACCTCGATCGGCCGGTCGCCCGCGGCGGCCCGCTCGGCCGCGTTGCGGCGCAGCCACGCCAACGCCGCCGCGGACCGCTCGACCGCGATCACCCGCGCCCCGGGCAGCTCCTGCGCCACCGCCAGGGCGATCGCGCCGGTGCCGCTGCACAGATCCACGATCAGCGGCTCGGGTCTGCTCCGGCCCTGCTCGACACCCCAGCCCGCCAGCAGCTCCGTCTCCGGGCGGGGCACGAAGACGCCCGGACCGACCGCCAGCTCCAGATGCCGGAATCCGGCCCGACCGGTCAGGTGCTGCAACGGCTCCCGACCGGCGCGGCGGCCGACCAGCTCGTCGAGCCGGGCCAGCTGGGCGTCGTCCAGGTCGTCGGCGAGCGCCAGCCGACCCCGGGGCACCCCCAGCACGTACGCCGCCAGCAGCTCGGCCTCCACGCGCGCCGGGCCCACCCCGGCGGCGGCGAGCGCCCGCGCCGCGCGGGCGACCGCGGCGGACGGACGGGTACGTCCTGTCCCTTCGGGGGGGTGTTGCGGCAGAGTGGTCACGCGACAATCATGAGGCGTCACGGACGACGCGACGAACGGGTGCGGCAAGACGCACACGGCAGGAGGTTGTGGGTGGGCTGGCTCGACCGGGTCGATGACCAGGTTGACACCCTCACGCAGGCGCGGGCTTTGCAAGAAGCAAGTCGCTCGGCGGAGTCGTACGCGTTGCTGGAGCGGGTGATCGGCACCACCACCGACCCGGCCGCCCGTGCGGACGCCCTGGTGCAGCGCCTCTCCGCGCTGATCAATCTCGGTCGGACGGCGGAGTTCACCCGGGCGATCGAGGAGGCGTCGGCGGCCGTTCGCGATCTCGCCGAGCCCTACCTGCACGGGCACCTCAACGCGCTGGCCGCGCTCGCCGCGCACCATCAGGGCGCGCTGGACCGCTGCGTCACCCACCTCGTCAAGGCCGCCCGGGCGCTCGGCGCCGTGGAGGACCCGGACCGGGACACCGCGTGGGGCTGGCACGACCTCGCGATGGCCTACAGCTACCTCAGCTTCCACGGCTACGCCCTGGGCGCGATCGAACGCGCGCGGCAGCTCGGGTTGACCGCCGGCATCCCGGAGGAGACGTTCGCCGCACCGGGCATCCGGCTGCGCAACGCGGTGGCACTGGACCACAACGGGGACAGCGACGGCTGCCTGCGGGTGCTGCGGGACGTCGCGGCCGATCTGGCCCGGTTCGTCCGCAGTGGGCGGGCCGGCCGGCTGCGCCCGAGCAGCCTCGCCGCGTACGGATACTCGGCGGCACGTCAGGCCGCGCTCGGCGACCCGCTGGAGCCGACCGGCGAGACCCAGCCGTCCCACCTGCTCAGCCACGGCGGGGACAGCGCCCGGGCGCGGGACATGCGACAGCTCGGCATGGTCTGCCTGGCCGTCGCGGATGGTCGGCCCATCGAGGCGGTCGCCCGGCTGGACACCATCCGGGTGTCCACCGAGACGCTCGGCGCGGCCGAGCCGGCCCGGCTGCGCAGCATCGCGCTGGCCCGCGCTGGCGACCACCCGGCGGCGCACCGGGCGGACCGGCTGGCGTTCCGGCTCGCCGCGCAACGCAACGACCGGCTGCGCGACGTCTACATCGACGGCATCGCCGCCCGGATCGACCACGAGGAGATGCGTCGGGAGGCGGCCCGGTACGAGGGCGAGGCGCTGACCGACCCGCTCACCGGGCTACCCAACCGGCGCAGGCTGGAGCGGTACATCACCGCTGTGGTCACCCGGGGCGAGCGGGTGGTCATCGGCGTCTGCGACCTGGACGGCTTCAAGGCGGTCAACACCCGCCACGGGCACCACTCCGGCGACCTGGTGCTGCAACGCATCGCCGGGGTGATCAACCGGGTGATGCGCCGGGGTGACTTCGTGGCCCGCTACGGCGGGGACGAGTTCGTGGTGGTGCTCCCGGAGACCGGCATGACCGAGGCCGCCGAGGTGGCCCGCCGGATCGAGGCGGCGGTGCGCAACGAGGACTGGGAGTCCCTGGTGCCGGGCACCCCGGTCGGGGTGAGCATCGGCTTCGCGGAGGTCTCCGGCGGCGGCGGGCTGCGCGACGCGCTCAGCGTCGCATTCGAGCAGGCCGACCGGGAGATGCTGCGCGCGAAGTCACGCCCCCGCGCGAGCTGACCCCCCTTACGGGGTCGATCAAGGACTTGTGGTCCCCCACAAAAGGCCCACGACGCGACAATCTCCCCACCACAACTCCATGATCGACCGGGGTCGCGGCCGCGCAGGCCGGCGGTACGGTCAGCGGCGCGTCAGTTCGGTGTCGCCGGCCAGCCGGGCGGCGCGGTCGGCCTCGGCCAGGGCGTCCAGCACCCCGTCCAGGTCGCCGGCGAGCGCCAGATCCAGGTTGTAGGCGGTGTAGCCGATCCGGTGGTCGGTGATCCGGTTCTGCGGGAAGTTGTACGTGCGGATCCGCTCCGAGCGGTCCACGGTGCGTACCTGCGCCTTGCGGGCGTCCGAGGCGGCGGCGTCGGCCTGCTCCTGGGCGGCGGCGAGCAGCCGGGCCCGCAGGATCCGCATCGCCTGCTCCCGGTTCTGCAACTGGGACTTCTCGTTCTGGCAGGAGACGACGATGCCAGTCGGCAGGTGGGTGATCCGTACCGCCGAGTCGGTGGTGTTCACCGACTGGCCGCCCGGCCCGGACGACCGGAACACGTCGATGCGCAGCTCGTTGGCGTCGATGGTGACGTCGACGTCCTCGGCCTCGGGGAGCACCAGCACCCCGGCCGCGCTGGTGTGGATCCGGCCCTGCGACTCGGTGACCGGGACGCGCTGCACCCGGTGCACGCCGCCCTCCCACTTGAGCCGCGACCAGACGCCGTTCCCACCCTCGGGCACGCCCTTGGTCTTGATCGACAGCGACACGTCCTTGACGCCGCCGAGATCCGAGTCCTGCGCGTCGATCACCTCGGTGATCCAGCCGTGCCGCTCGGCGTACCGGGTGTACATCCGCAGCAGGTCGCCGGCGAACAGCGCCGACTCCTCGCCGCCCTCACCGGCCTTGATCTCGACGATCACGTCCTTGGCGTCGTGCGGGTCACGCGGGATGAGCAGCTCGGCGAGGCGCTCCTCCAGCACCGGCAGGGACGCCGCGATCGCCTCGGTCTCGGCCGCGAACGAGGGATCCTCGGCGGCCAGCTCGCGGGCCGCGGCCAGGTCGGCGCGCGCCTGCTCCAGCTCACCGGCGGCCTTGTGCAGCGGCACCAGCTCGGCGTACCGGCGGCCCACCCGGCGCGCGGTGGCCTGGTCGGCGTGGATGGCCGGGTCGGCCAGCCGCTTCTCCAGCTCCGCGTACTCGTCGAGGAGGCCGGCCAGACGCTCGCTGCTCATGCTGCGGATGCTCCTTCGACGGTGCGACACCGGGCCGGCCCCGAGAGCCGACCGCGCGTGGAAACAGGCGAAACGCGGACGGCGCCCGCGTCCGGTGGAAAACCGGACGCGGGCGCCGAACGGGGAGTTACTTGGCCTTCTTGGCCTGAACCTTGGCGTACTTCTGCTGGAACTTCGCGACCCGGCCGGCGGTGTCGAGAACGCGCTGCTTACCGGTGTAGAACGGGTGGCAGGCGCTGCAGGTCTCGACGTGGATCGCCCCGCCCTTGGCGGTGCTGCGGGTCGTGAACGTGTTGCCACAGGAGCAGCTGACCTCGGTGGTCACGTACTCCGGGTGGATGTTTGCCTTCATCTCGCCTCGGTCCTCTCGTTGGTGGTCGCCGGGTCGCCGTCATCGCTCGTCGCGCCGTACGCGACGGGCTCGGGCGTGAACCGGAACCGGTGGCCGATTGACCAGTGTGCCATGGGCCGGAGCCGACCCGGTAAGCGGGCCGCACACCTCGTCCGGCATCGTCAACACGTGCCTCCCCGTCCGCATTCCCACCGCCCGACAGGGCATTCGCCCACCCGGCGGACCACCGCCGGGGTACCCCGCCGGGGGTACGCACGCCGAGCCGAAGGTGCGCCGCCGATGACCCGCCTGATCGCCACCCGGGGACTGCCCGCCTCGGGCAAGACGACGTTCGCCCGCACGCTTCAGCCGTCCGTCGTCCGGGTCAACCGGGACGACCTGCGCCGGATGCTGCACGGCGAGCGGCTCTTCACCCAGTGGGCCGAGGCCCAGGTGACCGTCGTACAGCGGGCCCAGGTCGAGGCGCTGCTGCGGGCCCGGGCGGACGTCTGCGTGGACGACACCAACCTGCGCTCGCGGACGCTGCGCGACTGGGCCGAGCTGGCCGCCCGCCACGGCGCGGATTTCGAGGTGCACGACTTCACCGACGTGCCGCTTGCCGAATGCCTGCGCCGGGACGCCGCCCGCCCGGCTGCCGAACAGGTCGGGGCCGAGGCCATCCGTCGGCTGCACGAGCGGTACCTCGAGGGGCGGACCCTGCCGTTGCCGGTGCCGCAGGCCCGCACCGGGCGCCCCGCCGTCGTGCACCCGCCGTCGACCGAGCCACCCGAGATCGTCCTGGTGGACATCGACGGCACCGTCGCGCTGGCCGTGTCCCGCAGCCCGTACGACATGACCCGGGTGGGCGAGGACGAGCCGAACACGGCGGTGATCGCGGCGGTCCGGGCGATGCACGCCGCCGGGTACGGGGTGGTCTTCTGCTCGGGGCGGGACGCCTCCGCCCGCGCGGCCACCGAGGCGTGGCTGGCCCGGCACGTCCGGGTCCCCTACCTCGGCCTGCACCTGCGGGCCGTCGGCGACTCCCGGAAGGACTCGATCGTGAAGCGGGAGATCTACGACCGGGAGATCCGGGACCGTTACCGGGTGGCCGGCGTCTTCGACGACCGCGTCCAGGTGGTGCAGATGTGGCGAGCCCTCGGCCTGACCGTCTTCCAGGTGGCCGACGGCGACTTCTGAGCGCGAGCAGGGCCCTTCGGCGGGGAAGGGCCCTGCTAGGCGCTCACCGGATGAGCGAGATGGTGGCTTCGGCGCGGATGGTGTTGACGGTGACGCTCAGGCGTACGGGTGCGCCGGGGCGCAACGCGGTCAGGGTGCCGGTGGCGGGGTCGAAGCGGGCGGTGTGCCACGGGCGCACACCGGCCGCCGAGCCGATGTGCAGGTTCGGCGAGGCGGTCCAGTCGGCGCTGACGGGAGCGGCCACCGGGACCGTACGGCCGCCGGGCTGGGTGAGCGTGGCGGTGACCGCCGCCGGGGCGCCGACCGCGACGCTGGCCGGTGCGGCGAGCGTCAGCCGGTCGGTGTGCGCGTGGAACTCCGCGTCCACCCAGCGGGGCCCCTCGGCGAACGGGTCGCGACGGGCCCGGTCGGCCTCGGCCGGGGTGACCGGGTCCACACCGAACTCCGTCCAGCCGGTGAAGCCGCCCTGGTCGGCGGGGGTCGACGGCGTCTTGCCCGAGTTGCCGTTGATCACGTAGGGCACCCCGTCGACCCGGTCGGCGTGGAAGGTGCCGACGTGCCCGCCCACGAACAGCGCGCCCTTGCCGGTGCGGTGCTGGAAGTCGGCCAGCCACTGTTCCAGCAGCGCCGCCTCCTTGCGGTCGCCGAGCTGGCTGGCCTGCGCCGGGCTCGGGTCACGCGCCGGGTGGTGGTGCAGGACGACGACCGAGCCGACGCGCGGGTCGGCGGCCGCCGCGTCCAGCGTCTCGCGCAGCATCCGCACCTGGTCGAAGCCGCCACCACGCAGCGTCCCGCTGGACGAGTTCAGCGTGACGAACCGGGTGCCGGCGTGGTCGAACACCCGCGAGGTGGCGCCGAACGCGGCCTCGAAGTTGCTGATCGGGGCGCCCATGATCTCGTGGTTGCCGGGGACGTAGTACCAGGGCAGCGCGTCGCTCAGCTCCTCGTCGAGGATGCGCCGGGCCAGCGCGAAGTCGGCCGGATAGGCGGTGTCCACGAAGTCACCGTTGATCAGCAGGAAGTCCGGCCGGGCGGCCTTCACCTCGCGCAGCGTCCGCCGGGCCTGGGCGACCAGGTCGCTGTCCGGGTCGGCGGCGACGAACTGGGCGTCGGAGAGCACCGCGAACCGCCAGGGCGCGCCGTCCACCGTGCCGTCGCGGACCACCACCCGGTCGGTGCGCGGGGCCGCCGCCGGCACGTCGACCGTCGGCGGCACCTTCGCCACCAGGTCATCGATGATCACTTCGCTGGTGTACTGCGCGGCGGCGTTGGTCTCGGCCACGTAGAAGCGGCGCACCCGTACCGGGTACTGCACCCCGGCCGGCACCGCGAACTCCACGTACCGCCAGCCGGTCCAGGTGATCAGCGGGCCGCGCAGCACGTGCTGGGTGTCCTGCGCGTCGTGCAGGTGCAGGCTCGGCCACTCGCCGGTGCCGTTGCCGTGGATCCACATGCCGAAGGCCTGCGGCTGGCCGGGCACCTCGATCCAGGCCGGCGGGTCGGCGTACGCGGCCCGGGTGCCGGTGGACTGGCTGAAGTCGTACGACATCTTCAGGCCGGTGCCGGTGTGACCTGGCGCCGGCGCGACCGAGCCGCTGGCGCGGGCCTGGCTGAACCGCCAGGACGCCGCGTCGTCGAAGCCGGCGACCGGCACGTCGGTCAGCCCGACCGTGACCGGCAGGACGGTGCTCGTCCGTCCGACGCGGACGGTCACCAGGGCGGAGCCGGTGTCGCGCAGCGCGGTGACGGTGAGGTTGCCGTCCCGGCTCGGGGCGATCCGCAGCAGGTCGTGGTCGTAGTCGAGGGTGAGGTCCGCCGGCTCGATCGGCGCGGTGTTGCCCTCGGCGTCGTAGCCGACCACCCCGACCAGGGCGTTGCCGTCCTGGCCGGTCAGCCCGATCCGTGGCACCGTGGTGCCGAGCCGGGTCAGCGGGCCCAGGACGGTGAGGCCCAGCGAGCCCGTCGCCCGACCCCGTGCGGCGGTGACCGTGCTGGCTCCCGGCGTGCCGGCGTGGAAGACCCCGTCACGGTCGATGCGGCCCCGGGCCGCCGGGGTGGCCCGCCAGGTGGGCGCACCTGCGGCCGGGCCGTACGTCTCGTCGTAGCCGGCCGCAGTGAGGGTGCGGGTCAGCCCGGGGAAGACCCGGTCGGGCCGGCCACCGCGCACCGGCGAGACGCCCGGGGCGGCGGTGGGATCGCTGGACGTCTCGACCCAGTAGCCGGTGAGCCGGCCGCTGCCCTTCGGCGCGTAGATGGCCAGGCCGTTGGGCACCGCCCGTTCGCTGCCGTCGGAGGGGCCGTTCTCCACCTGCACGGCCGACGCGCCCGGCTCCCGGGCCAGCAGCGTCGACGATCCGCCACCGTCGAGGTTGAGCGCGTCCCGGGCGCCCAGCTCGGCCATCATCCGGCCCATCTCGGTCTGCGTCACGCCGCGGCTGTCGACCTGCCGGCCGTCCACGGTCAGCATGATCATTTTCTGGCCGTCGGCGCTGAACCCGACCGCCGTACGCGGGGCGAGGGTCGCATCGGCGATGCTCTGCACGACGCCGTCGCGGACCAGGACGTTGCCACCTCCGACCGCCGCGTGCAGGGCGCTCCCGTCGGACGACTTCGGCCGCCAGGTCACCGGGACCGGGTCACCGACGTGCACCCCGCCCAGCGCGTCCGCGCCGGCGTCGCGGCCGAGCAGCACCGTGCTGCCGGCGACGACCGGGCCGCTGCCGGCCACGCCGGCCACCGCGGCCACCCGGCCGCCGGTCACTGTCACCTCGACCACCCGGGCCGCGCCCTCCACGGCACGCTGCCGGGAGTACGTCCCCCACAGCTCGGTGAACGCGCCGATGCCGTCGGCCTGCACCATGTTGTTGAACTGGGTCAGCGCCACCGGCCCGGTGGGCAGGGTGGCGCTGCCGTCGAAGTTCACCTCGACCACGCGACCGATTCCGGTGGCGGTGACCGCCACGGCGTTGCGGTGACCGCCGACCGCCGACTGGATCAGCTCGCCGTCGCGGATGCCGACGCCCTGCGCGGCCCCGGAGTTGTTGATGTCGAAGAAGTCGCCGTTGACCGCGGCGACCGCCCGCGAGTCGTCCACCGCCTTGCGCAGCGGCTCGGCCCGGCTGACCGCGCCGGAGTTGACGTAGTCGACCGTGGACCCGCCGGCCAGGTCGGTGGTGAGCGCGTCGGCGCGCAGCCAACCATCGGCGTCGTACCTGTCGAAGGAGGTGAGCTGCACGCCCGGCGCGACCGGACGGGTGGCCTTCGTGGTCTCCAGGCCGCCGGCCGGCTCCAGTCCGCCAGCGGCGGCGGTCGGGGCGGTCGCGGCGGTCGGGTCGGCGGCGAGGCTGACCGAGTCGGCCGGGTGGGACGACGCGGCCGGTGCGTCCTCGGCGGCGGTGGCCGGGAGCGCGGGCGGCGACGCCACGGGCCGGGTGGCCACCGACGGTGCGGGCGGCGCGGCGGTGGCCGGCGGCGACACGGCCAGGGCGAGCAGCGGCGTCAGCAGCAGGACACCGGTGCGACGGGCGGATCGTCTGCGGGTACGCATGGACGACAGTCAACCCGGCAGTGAATAGAAGTTTCAAGACCTGTCGACTGAACCGAAGGAAAATTCCGCCAACCCCGGCTCCTGGCTCCCCGCCGAACCCCCTCTGGTGGCGTGCGAGCAGGGCCGGCCGCTCCCTCTCGTTCCCCTTTGCTCTGCTTCAACGGACGCAACACAAAGCGCCCCGAAGTGTTGCGCCGGTTGAAGCAGAGCAAAGGACGATGGGCGGACACGACGAAGGGGCACGGCCGCGATGGCCGTGCCCCTTCGTCGTCGGTCAACCGGGAACGGTTACTCCCCCGGCGTCGACTTCGCGATCTGCATCAGGAACTCGATGTTGGTGCGGGACTGCTTGAGCCGGTCCAGCAGGAGATCCATCGCCGCCTGCGAGTCCAGCGAGTGCAGCACCTTGCGGAGCTTGTGGATGATGGCCAGCTCCTCGGGCGCGAGCAGGACCTCTTCCTTCCGGGTGCCGGACGGGTTGATGTCGATGGCCGGGAAGGTGCGCTTGTCGGCGATCTTCCGGTCCAGCTTCAACTCGGCGTTGCCGGTGCCCTTGAACTCCTCGAAGATGACCGTGTCCGCCATGGACCCGGTCTCCACCAGCGCCGTGGCGATGATGGTCAGCGACCCGCCGTTCTCGATGTTGCGGGCCGCGCCGAGGAAGCGCTTCGGCGGGTAGAGCGCGGTGGAGTCGATACCACCCGACATGATCCGGCCGCTGGCCGGCGCCGCCAGGTTGTACGACCGACCGAGCCGGGTCACCGAGTCGAGCAGCACGACGACGTCGTGACCCAGCTCGACCAGGCGCTTGGCCCGCTCGATGGCCAGCTCCGCCACCGTCGTGTGGTCCTGCGGCGGACGGTCGAACGTGGCCGCGATGACCTCGCCCTTGATCGACCGCTGCATGTCGGTGACCTCTTCGGGCCGCTCGTCGACCAGCACCACCATGAGGTGGCACTCCGGGTTGTTCCGGGTGATCGCGTTCGCGATCGCCTGGAGCACCATCGTCTTACCCGCCTTCGGCGGCGACTGGATGAGCGCCCGCTGGCCCTTGCCGATCGGCATGACCAGGTCGATGACCCGGGTGGTCAGGATGTGCGGCTCGGTCTCCAGCCGCAGGCGCTCCTGCGGGTAGAGCGGCGTGAGCTTGTAGAACTCCGGCCGCCGCCGCGCCTCGTCCGGCTCCATCCCGTTGATCGTGTCCAGCCGCATCAGCGGGTTGTACTTGTCCCGCCGCTGGTCACCGGTGTTGCCGACCTCGCGGGCCGCACGCACCGCGCCGGTGATCGCGTCACCGCGGCGCAGACCGTACTTCTTGATCTGGGACATCGAGACGTACACGTCGTTCGGGCCGGCCAGGTAACCGGTCGTCCGCACGAAGGCGTAGTTGTCGAGCACGTCGATGATGCCGGCCACGGGGACGAGCACGTCGTCCTCGCCGACCTGCGGCTCACGGCCACCGGTGTCACCACCGGTCTCCGCCCGCTCGCCACGGCCACGCCGACGGTCCCGGAAGCGGCTGCGCCGGCCACGCCGACCGCCGCCCTCACCGTCGTCGTCGTCGTTGTCCCGCTCGACACGCTGGCCGCGGTCGTTGCGGTCGGCGCGCTCCGAACGGTCGGTGCGCTCGGTGCGCTCGCCCCGGTCGTTGCGGTCGCCCCGCTCGGCGCGCTCGCCCCGATCGTTGCGGTCGGCCCGCTCACCACGCTCGCCCCGATCGTTGCGCTCGGCCCGCTCACCGCGATCGTTGCGCTCACCGCGATCGTTGCGGTCACCCCGGTCGTTGCGCTCGGCCCGCTCACCGCGATCGTTGCGCTCACCGCGATCGTTGCGGTCACCCCGGTCGTTGCGCTCGGCCCGCTCGCCACGGTCGGCGCGCTCGCCCCGATCGTTGCGCTCGCCCCGATCGTTGCGCTCGGCCCGCTCGCCACGGTCGGCGCGCTCGGCACGGTCGCTGCGCTCGGCACGGTCGCGGCGGTTCTCGCCACGGTCGGACCGCTCGCCGGCCTCCACCTCGTCGGTGCGGGCCTCAGCGGAACGGACCTCAGAGGAACGGACCTCGGAGGAACGCGCCTCCGCGGCGCGCGGCTCAGAGGTGCCGGCCTCGGCGGTACGGGACTCGGCCGGGGCGGTCCGGCTGCGCCGGGTACGGCCACGGCCCTCGGTCGCGGCAGCCGGCTCGGCCGGCGTCTGGTCGGTGCTGCGGCTCTCGGCCGCCGGGCGATCCACGGTCTCCCGCACCTCCTCACGGGCCGGAGCGGCCGCAGCCGCGACCTCGGCTCGCGGTCGAGGGGTCCCGGCGGCGTTGCCGCCCTGCCGCTCGGAGATCGCGGCGATCAGCTCACCCTTGCGCATGCGAGCCGTGCCGGAGATGCCGAGCGACGCAGCCAGGCTCTGCAGCTCTGGCAGCAGCATCGCCGACAGACCGGTGCCGCTGCGCCGACGACGGGCGGGAGCGGCAGCGGTGGCATCGCCAGCGACGTTGGAAACATCCGACGTCACGTCGGTGGTGTCGCTCAATGGATTCCTTCCCTCGATAAGGCCGGGACTGCCCGGAGTCGGAGCTCAGGTGGCCGGGCGGCCTCGGTGCACCCGCCTCGCAAGGACGCGTCGCGGGAGTCTGTGACACAGCAGCCGGTGGTTTCCCGACCCACCAAACGTCGGTGAGCAGGTCTCGCCGTCTGCGGCGACCTGTGGAAACTGCGGTGCGGCGTGGGCCTTGGCAGGGGTGACGGGCTGACCGCCGAGAGCTTCGGGGGTGCGCCGCCCCGCAGGAGATCGCGTGCTTCGCGGCTGTGCTAGGTCTAGAGCGTAATCAACTCTTCCGACCTGCGGCAACAGGGTCCCGCTCGGCGTGTCCAAGTCTACCCCGGGCGACCCGGGCGCCGCTGACGTCTATCGGTAACTGCCAGATCTGCCAGTCTGTTCCCGGGTCGAGGCTCGGCGGAGGCGCGCTGAGCGCCAGCACGCTCGGCCCGGCCCCACTGACCACAGCCGCCACACCCGCCGCTCGCAACTCGCTGACCAGGGCCGATGTGCCCGGCATCCCGGCTGCCCGGTAATCCTGGTGGAGGCGGTCGACGGTGGCCGGCAGCAACAGCGCCGGGTCGGTGGTGAGCGCGTGCACCAGCAGCGCCGCCCGCCCCGCGGTCAACGCGGCGTCGGCGTGGGGCACGGTGGCCGGCAGCGCCGCCCGCGCGGTAGCGGTCAGGCCGCGCTCGGCCGGCACGAAAACCGTGGGTCGTACGCCGGCCGCGACCGGCAGGGACACCGCGCGAGCGCCGCCCGGCTCGGACCAGGCCACCGTGAAACCGCCGAGCAGACACGGAGCGACGTTGTCCGGATGGCCCTCGATGTCGGCGGCCAGCCGGAGCACGCCGGGCTCGTCCAGCCGGTGCTCGCCGTCGGCGACCAGGGCACGGGCCAGCAGCACCCCGGCGACGATGGCGGCCGACGACGAGCCCAGGCCGCGCGCCTGCGGGATCCGATTGACGCACTCGACGCTCAGGCCGGCGGGCTGCGCGCCGAGAACGTCGAAGGTGGCACGCATGGCCCGCACCACCAGGTGCCGATCGTCGTCCGGCAGCTCACCGGCGCCCTGGCCGGTGACCGTCACCCGGACCCCGGCGGCCGCGACCTCGGCGGCCAGGTCGTCGTAGAGCCCGAGGGCGAGCCCCAGCGCGTCGAAGCCCGGACCGAGGTTGGCACTGGTCGCGGGGACCCGGACCCGGACCGGCCCGGCGGTGAAGTTCGTCGGCACGCGCTCATGCTAGGGCGTGTGTCAAAGTCCTCGGTCGAGCCGAGGCGGAGTCCAGGCGGCGGTCCGGCAAGGCGGAGATTGGCTCGGATACCGGTGTCGTATCCGGGCCGATCTCCAACGCGGCCGGCCGCGGGTCTCAGCCGGCTGGGTCGCCGACCGGCTCGGCGACCGGGTTTGTCAGCGACAGCCGGCGGGTGGCGATCCGCCAGCCGACCGCGTACACGAGGGTGACCAGTCCGCAGCCGGCCAGCACCACCCGTTCGTCCACCACGTCCACCACCAGGGCCACCGCCAGTTGGCTCACCGAGATGGCCAGCGTCGCGAGCATCATGTCGGTGGCGAAGACACGCCCGCGCAGCCGGTCCGGCACCTCGCCCTGAAGGGCGAAGTTCGACATCACCCAGTTGCTGCCGCCCGCGAAGTGCGCCACGAAGACCAGCAGCAGCACCAGCGGGAACCAGCGCACCACCGACGTACCCAGGTAGGCCAGGCCGTAGAGCGACATGGACAGCGCGAGCCCGGGCAGCAGCCAGGACCGGTTGGTCAACACCCGCCGCATCAGGATCGGGCCGACCAGGGCGCCGGCTCCGCGGACCGCGAAGAGCAGGCCGGCACCCAGCGAACCGACCCCGTAGACGCCTGCGAGCAGCGGAAACACGGTCAGCACGCCGTTGCCCAGGCCGACCGCCGACTTGACCGTGACCAGCGCCAGCACCCGCGGCCGGTGCCCGATGTAGCCGAGCGCCTCGCGGACCGCCGACCAGGTCCGCTGCGCCGGCAGCTCCGGGTCGCGGGCCGCCTGCAACGGCCGGCGGATCCGGGTGGCGAGGCCCGCGGCCAGCGCCAGGCCGACCGCCGCCACCCAGAAGCAGGCGTACGGGCCGGCAGCCGAGCTGAGCACACCGCCCAGCGAGGCGCCCACCACAGTCATGGTGCCCCAGGCCGAGCCGGCCACGGCGTTACCGGCGGCCAGCTCGTGCGGCTCCAGCACGTTGGGGAGCGCGGCCTGGGCGGCCGGCGAGTAGAACGCCTTGGCGACCGCGACGGCACCGATCGCCACCAGCGCCAACCACGCCGTACCGCGGTCGCGCACGCCGAGGAGCAGCAGCACGCCGGCCAGCGCGGCCACGTTCGCGGTGATCATGATCTTCCGCCGGTCGAAGCGGTCGGCGATCGTGCCGGTGTACGGCAGCAGCAGCGCCACGATGCCGGTGTCCACCGCCAGCACCAGGGCACCCCAGACCCCGCTGCCGGTCAGCTGCGGCAGCAGCACCAGCAGCGGCACCATGACGAACCAGTCAGCACCGAAGACCACCAGCTCGGCGAGGAAGAGATTGCGAAAGCTCCGATTGCCGGTAAGGACCGCGAGGGTGGACGCCACGGAGCGGGACCCTACCCGGTCGGTGCGGGGGCTACACCGGGTCCCAGCAGCGCCGAGACGGTGACGAAGGTGTAGCCACGCGCCCGCAGCCCGGCGATCATGTCGGGGAGGCCGTGCAGCGCGACCAGACGTCTCCGGTCACCGACGTCGTGCCCGAGCACGATGGTCCCCGGCCGGACGGTGGCCACGATCCGCCGGGCGTGGCCGACCGGGTCGTCGGGAAACTCCCGCTCCACCATCTGCAACGACCAGAGCACCAGCCGGTAGTTCAACCGGGATGCCGCGTGCAGCACCGCACCACCCAGGTGGCCGTACGGCGGGCGGACCAGCCTCGGCGGCCTGCCGGTCACCTCGGCGATCGCGTCGTGGCTGCGGTGCAGGTCGTCGTACGCCGCGGCGGCGTCCAGCCGGGCGAGGTCCCGGTGCGCCCAGCTGTGGTTGCCCACCTCGTGCTCGCCGAGCCTGTCGCGTACGAGGTCGGCGTGTTTCCTGGCCTGGGCGCCGACCAGGAAGAACGTCGCGGGCACCCGGTGCTGGGCGAGGGTGTCCAGCACCATGGGCGTCCACTGTGGCGCCGGCCCGTCGTCGAAGGTGAGCGCGACCAGCCGCTGCGTGGTCGGCCCCGACCAGATGACCGGCACCGCGCCGGAGCCGACGTTCTGCGGCCCGTTGCCGACCGTGGCGCTGGCCGGGCCGCCGGCGAGCGGCAGCCGCCGATGGGTGAGCCAGGCGTCGGTGGCGCCCGCCCCGGCGGCCGCCCCGGTCACCACCAGAGCCCCCCGGCGCAGCAGATCGCGCCGGGACCACCCGTGCGCGCTCTCGGTCATCCACCCGCCCCGCTCGCCGACACCTCACCATGCCTACCTGGAGTATGCAAGATGTAACGCAAAGTGCAGCACCCGTCGGCCGATCGGAGTGTCCGCGGCGGCGCAGCAGAACGCCCCCGGCAGGCGAGCCTGCCGGGGGCGTTCCGGGTTGTCGTCCGACTACTCGGTCGGCTCGGACGGGGGCAGCGGCGAGGTGCGGCTGCGGGGCAGCCGCAGCACCTCGAACTGGTCCGTGCCGTCCACCAGCGCGCCCGATGGGGCGGGGCGTGCCGCCGCCGGCTGCGTGCCGTCGGCCGGCGTCGACACCGGTGCGCCCGTCGGCACGGCCACCTGGTTCGGGCCGTCCGGCTCGACGCCCTCCGACCCGGTCGGCCCGGTCACCGCCGGGTCACCGGATCGCCGCCGACGACGACGCTCCCGCAGCGACTCCTTGGTGCGCTCCACCATCGTGTAGAGCGTCGGCACCAGGATCAGCGTCAACAGCGTCGAGCTGAGCAGGCCACCGATCACCACGACCGCCAGGGGCTGCGAGATGAAGCCGCCCTCGCCGGTCAACCCGAGGGCCATCGGCAGCAACGCGAAGATCGTCGCGACCGCGGTCATCAGGATCGGGCGCAGCCGACGCCGGCCACCCTCGACCACCGCCTCCCGGATCCCCATGCCCTGCGCCCGGTACTGGTTGATCAGATCGAGCAGCACGATCGCGTTGGTCACCACGATGCCGACGAGCATCAGCACACCGATCAGCGCCGGCACGCCCAGCGGCGTCCCGGTGGCCAGCAGCAGACCGATCGCGCCGGTCGACGCGAACGGGATGGAGATCAGCAGGATCAACGCCTGGGTGAGGCTCCGGAACGTGGCCACCATGATCAGGAACACGATCGCGATGGCGGCCAGCACCGCCAGGCCCAGGTCGCCGAAGGCATCCGCCTGATCGGCGCTGACCCCACCGATGGTGAAGCTCGCCCCCGGCACGTCGATGCCGTCGAGCCGCTTCTGCAGCTCCTTGGTGGTCGCACCCAGGTTCGAGCCGGTCGCGGCGCCGGTCACCGAGACGCTGCGCTCACCGTCGATCCGCGTGACCTGCTGCGGCCCCTCGGCCTGGGTGACGTCCGCGATGTCGTCCAGCTTCACCGGCCCGACCGGAAGGGCCCGCAGCTCCTCCAGCGACACCGGGGCGGCGGCGCTCAGCCGCAGCACCACGTTCTGCTGGCGGCCGTCGAGCGCCACCTGCCCCAGCGGAGCGCCACGGAACGCCTGCGACACGAGCTGACCCACGGCGGCCTCGGTGAGGCCGACCCGGCCGGCGGCGACCCGGTCGACGGTCACGTCGACCCTCGGCACCCGCTCGGCGAGGCTCGTGGTGACGTCCTCGACGTCCGGGACACCGGCCATCGCCGTCCGGGCCGCCTCGGCGGCGCGGGTCAGCACCTCCGGGTCACTGGCCTGGACGACCACCTCCAGCTGGCTGGTCGACGCGTCCTGGCCACCGCCGAAGCTGACCTCACCCAGGCTGGTGCCGATCTTGTCAAACTCCCGGCGCAGCTCCTCACGGACCTGCTTGGCGTCGGTGTCGCCGTCGAGAGCCAACGACCAGCTCGCAACGTTGTTGCCCCCGCCGCCCGCCCACGGGTTGTCGCCGCCACCGGCGGTCACCTGGTAGGTCTCGACCCCGCCGACCCTCCCGAGGACCGCCTCGACCTGCTTCGCCGCCGCGTCGGTGGCGGCCAGGCCACTGCCGGCCGGCAGCTCCTGCCGGAAGCTGAGCGTGTCCTGACCGGAGTCGTCCAGGAAGTTCGTCTCCAGCTTCTGCGCCAACCCGAAGGTGCCGAAGAGCACCAGCAGGCCGAGCCCGACGGTGATCCAGCGGGTCGACCGCTTGCGGGTGGCGAACCCGATCACCGGCAGGTACGCCCGCTGCAACGGGCTGCGCAGCTCCTTCTCCTCGGCGTCGCGGCGCACCGCGTCGTCGTCGACGGTGCCGCCGCGCGGCTTGAGGAACCAGTACGCCAGCACCGGGATCACCGTCAGCGAGACGAGCAGCGAGGCGAGCAGCGCCACCGTCACCGTGATCGCGAACGGCGCGAAGAGCTGCCCGACGAACCCGCCGACCAGCGCGATCGGCGCGAACACCGCCACCGTCGTGAGCGTGGACGCGGTCACCGCGCCAGCCACCTCGCGGACGCCGGTGATGATCGCCTGGCGCTTCTCCTCGCCGTACTCCAGGTGTCGTTTGATGTTCTCCAACACCACGATCGAGTCGTCCACCACCCGGCCGACCGCGATGGTCAACGCGCCGAGGGTGAGCAGGTTGAGCGAGTAGTCGCCGATCCACAGGGCGAGCAGCGCCACCAGCACGGAGAGCGGGATGGAGACCGCGGTGACCACTGTCGAACGCACCGACAGCAGGAAGACCAGGATGACGATGACCGCCATCAGCAGGCCCAGCAGGCCCTCGGTGGTCAACGACTTGATCGACTTCTCCACGAACGGCGCCTGGTCGAAGACCACCGTCAGCTCCGCGCCGGACGCGTCCTTCAGCTCGGCCAGCCGGTCCTGGATCTCGTGGGAGATCTCCACCGCGTTGCCGTCCGGCGCCGCGGTGACGGCGATGCCGAGGCTGTCCTTGCCGTTGGTCCGGGTGATCGCGGTCGCCGGGGCGAGCTGCTGCTCGACCGTCGCCACGTCACCGAGACGAACCGGTGCCGCGCCGGGCGCGATGATGATGCCGCGCAGGTCGTCCAAAGTCGCGACCGGCGTCCCGACCTGCACCGGAAGGGCCAGGCCGCCGTCGGTCACCGCACCGGCCGGCACCGACACGCCGTTGGTCTTCAACGCCGCGCCGATCGCGGTCGGCTGGACCTTCGCCGCCGCCAGCTTCGCCGGATCCGGGGTGACCACCACGACGTCGTCGCGGGTCCCGGTCACCTCGACCGTGCGGACTCCCTCGATGCCCTCCAGCTCCGGCACCACCGTCGCGCGCAGCTTCTCGGCGAGCGCCCGCTCGTCGGCGCCGCCGGCCGCGGCCAGCACCACCGCCGGCAGGTCGTCGGTGCTCCCCGCGATGACCTGCGGGTCGACGCTCTCCGGCAGCTGGGCGTCGATCCGGCTCAGCGCGGTCTGCATCTTGTTGACCACGTCGTCCAGGTCGGTGCCGAACTCGTACTGCACCTGGATCGTGGCCGACCCCTCGCGGGACGTGGAGGTGACCTTGTCCAGCCCGGGGAGGCCCTGCAGGGCGTTCTCGATCGGCTCGGTCACCTGCGACTCGACGATCTCGGGACCGGCACCGGGGTAGGGCGCCACGATGAACGCGGCCGGGAACTCGAGCGACGGCAGCAGTTGCTGCTTCAGCGACGGCACGGCGAACGCTCCGAACGCCGTAATCACCACCGCGATGAGGGCGACCAGCCCTCGGTTGGCGAGGCTGAATCTGGCGAGCAGCGACATCGGCCTGGCTCACTCCTGAAAGAGAATGCGGGCGGGGATAGGTGAAAGTGTGCCGGACTCGATCACCTGGACCCCCGCCGCCCCCAGGGGCGGCCCACCGCCGTGGGCTGTGCCGCTCTCAGGCCAGGTCGAGGGCGCGGGCCGCGGCCAGCGGATCGTTGCCGATGGTCACCGGGGCGGGCGCGGTGGAGATCGCCCACTCCGGGTCCTTCAACCCGTGACCGGTCACCGTGCAGACCACCGTCGAGCCGGCCGGAACCACGCCCGCCGCGGCCTGCTGGAGCAGGCCTGCCACGCTGGCCGCGCTGCCGAGCTCGACGAAGACCCCCACCTCGCGGGCGAGCAGCCGGTACGCGGAGAGGATCTCCCGGTCGGTCACCGCCGCGATCAGGCCACCGGAGGCGTCCCGGGCGTCGAGCGCCTTGGTCCAGCTCGCCGGGTTGCCGATCCGGATGGCGGTGGCGATTGTCGACGGCTCCGGCACCACCTGGCCGGTCACGATCGGCGCCGCACCGGACGCCTGGAAGCCGTACATCTTCGGCGCCCGCGTGGTGGCGCCGGCGGCGTGCTCCTCCGAATATCCCATCCAGTACGCGGAGATGTTGCCGGCGTTACCGACGGGCAGGCAGTGGATGTCGGGGGCGTCGCCGAGCGCCTCGACGATCTCGAAGGCGGCGGTCTTCTGGCCGTGCAGCCGGTCGATGTTGACCGAGTTGACAAGCGCGACCGGGTGATCCTGGGCCAGCTTGGCGGCGAGCGCGAGGCAGTCGTCGAAGTTGCCGCTGACCTGGAGCAGCTTCGCCCCGTGCACAAGCGCCTGGGCCAGCTTGCCCAGCGCGATCTTGCCCTGCGGGACCAGCACCGCGCAGGTCAGCCCGGCCCGTGCCGCATACGCCGCGGCGGAGGCGCTGGTGTTGCCGGTGGAGGCGCAGATGATCGCCTTGTTGCCGGCCTCGACCGCCTTGGAGACCGCGAGGGTCATCCCCCGGTCCTTGAAGGAGCCGGTCGGGTTGGCGCCCTCCACCTTCAGGTAGACGTCGCAGCCGAGCCGGGCCGAGAGCACGGGCGCCGGCAGCAGCGGAGTGTCCCCCTCGTGCAACGTGACGACCGGCGTGGCCGCGGTGACCGGCAGCCGATCCCGGTACGCCTCGATCAGACCCCGCCACATGTCGCTCTCCTCGCCTCTACCCCTGCACCGACCCGAGCATCAGGCCACCCTGGACCACCCTGCCGCAGCCATCGATGGCACACCCCGGGTTACCCACCTGGCGGGACGGGCGAGCCGCCCCGGTGGCTCAACGACTCAGGCGCCGCCCTCGACCCGCAGCACACTCGTCACCGACCGGACGATGTCCAGGCCGCGCAGCTCGGCCACTGTCGCGGCGAGCGCGGCGTCCGGCGCCACGTGGGTGACGATGACCAGCTCGGCGTCGCCGTCCCGGCCGGGCGCCCCGCCCGCCGAGCCCTGTCGTACGGTCGCGATCGACACGTCGTGCCGGGCGAAGACGCCCGCCACCGCGGCCAGCACACCGGGACGGTCGGCCACGTCCAGGCTCACGTGGTAGCGGGTCAGCGCCTCGCCCATCGGCCGCACCGCCAGGGCCGCGTACGCGCTCTCGCTGGCCGCGCGCACCCCGGCGAGCCGGTTGCGGGACACCGCCACCACGTCGCCGAGCACGGCGCTGGCGGTCGGCGCGCCACCCGCGCCCCGGCCGTAGAACATCAGTTGCCCGGCCGCGTCCGCCTCGACGAAGACCGCGTTGAACGCGTCGCCGACGCTGGCCAGCGGGTGACTGCGCGGAATCATCGCCGGGTGGACGCGGACACTGACCGTCTCCTGACCGGCCGCGTCGACGCCCCGCGCCGCGATGCAGAGCAGCTTGATCGTGCAGCCCATCGCCTGGGCGCTGGCCATGTCCGCGGCGGTCACGTCGGTGATGCCCTCGCGGTGCACGTCGGCGGCGCCGACCCGGGTGTGGAACGCCAGCGAGGCGAGGATGGCCGCCTTCGCCGCCGCGTCGAAGCCCTCGACGTCGGCGGTCGGGTCGGCCTCCGCGTACCCCAGGGCGGTGGCCTGCTCCAGAGCCTCCGCGAACCCGGCGCCGGTCGCGTCCATCGCGGAGAGGATGAAGTTGGTGGTGCCGTTGACGATGCCGGTGACCCGGTTGATCCGATCACCGTGCAGCGACTCGCGCAGCGGGCGCAGCAGCGGGATCGCGCCGGCCACCGACGCCTCGTAGTAGAGGTCTCCACCGCCCTCGGCCGCCGCCTCGTGCAGGGCCACCCCGTCCTCGGCGAGCAGCGCCTTGTTGGCGGTGACCACGCTCTTGCCGGCACGCAGCGCCTCGACCAGCCAGCCCCGGGCCGGCTCGATGCCGCCGACCACCTCGATCACCACGTCGACGTCGTCCCGTTTGATCAGGCCGAGCGCGTCGGTGGTGAACAGGGCCTCGTCGACCGGCAGGTCACCGCGGTCGCGGCCGAGCCGGCGGACGGCGATACCGGCGATCTCCAGTGGAGCGCCGATGCGGGCGGCCAGGTCGGCCGACTGCTCGTGCAGCAGCCGGACCACCTCCTGGCCGACCGTGCCGCAGCCGAGCAGTGCCAAGCGCACAGGTGACGTCATCCCACATCCAATGCCAGCAGATCGTCTTCGGTCTCCCGCCGGACGATCAGACGCGCCTGGCCGTCACGCACCGCCACGACCGGCGGTCGGGGTACGTGGTTGTAGTTGCTGGCCATGCTCCGGCAGTAGGCGCCGGTGCCGGGCACTGCGACAAGATCTCCGGGCTGCACGTCGGCGGGCAGGAATTCATCCTTCACCACGATGTCCCCGGACTCACAGTGCTTTCCCACCACGCGGGCGAGCAACGGCTGGGCGCTCGACGCCCGGGAGGCCAGCGTCGCCGAGTAGGACGCGTCGTAGAGCGCGGTGCGGATGTTGTCGCTCATCCCGCCGTCGACGCTGACGTACGTGCGGATGCCGTCGAGGTCCTTGACCGTGCCGACCTCGTAGAGGGTGAACACGGCCGGCCCGACGATGGCCCGTCCCGGCTCGATCGACAGGTGCGGCACGGCCAGGTTCTCCGCCGCGCACTCCGAGTCGACGATCTTGCGCAGCCGCTTGGCCAGGTCCTGTGGGGTGGCCGGGTCGTCCTGGGTCGTGTACGCGATGCCGAACCCACCGCCCAGGTCCAGCTCGGGCAGCTCCACCCCGCGCGCGTCGCGGATCTGCGCCTGCAGGGCGAGCACCCGGCGGGCCGAGACCTCGAAGCCGCTGGCGTCGAAGATCTGCGAGCCGATGTGCGAGTGCAGACCGCGCAGCTCCAGCACACCCTCGTCGAGGATCTTGAACGCGGCCGCGGCGGCCATTCCGCCGGCCAGCGAGAAGCCGAACTTCTGGTCCTCGTGGGCGGTGGCGATGAACTCGTGGGTGTGCGCCTCGACGCCGACCGTGACCCGGACCAGCACCCGGGGCCGGACCCCGCGCTCGCGGGCCAGCGCGGTCAGCCGGTCGATCTCGGTGAACGAGTCGACGATGATCCGCCCCACCCCGGCGTCCAGCGCCCGGGACAGCTCGGCCGCCGACTTGTTGTTGCCGTGGAAGCCGATCCGCTCCGGCGGCATCCCCGCCGAGAGCGCGGTGGCCAGCTCGCCGCCGGTGCAGACGTCCAGGTACAGGCCCTCCTCGGCGATCATCCGGACCACCGCGCGGCAGAGGAACGCCTTGCCCGCGTAGAAGACGTCCTCGGTCGGGAAGGCCGCCCGGAAGTCGCGGCAGCGCGAGCGCAGGTCGGCCTCGTCGAGGACGTACACCGGGGTGCCGAACTCGGCCGCGATGTCGCGGACGCTCAGGCCCGCGACGGCGACCGCGCCGTCCGCGCCGCGCGTCACGCTGCGCGGCCACAGCGCCGGCACGAGGGCGTTGACGTCGGCCGGGGTACGCAGCCAGGCCGGCCCCTGGTTGCTGATGTCCGCGTGCAGCGCACCAGCCTCATGAGCCCTCATGTCACATCCTCTCGGGTGCGGAGACGCCGAGCAGGTGCAGGCCGTTGGCGATCACGGTGCGGGTGGCGTTGTTGAGCCAGAGCCGGGCGCGGTGCAGGTCGGTGACCTCCTCGTCGCCCATCGGCAGCACCCGGCAGTTGTCGTAGAACCGGTGGAAGGACGCCGCGACGCTCTCCTCCAGGTAGCGGGCCACCCGGTGCGGCTCGCGCAGCTCCGCCGCGGTGGCCACCACCGCCGGGAACTCGGCGAGCGCCTTGAGTAGCTCGTTCTCCTTCTCGTGGTCGAGCAGCTCGGGGCGGAACGCGTCGGCGTCACCCGGAACCACCAGCCCCACCTCGGCGGCGTTGCGGGCCACGCCCGCCGTCCGGGCGGCGACGTACTGCACGTAGTAGACCGGGTTGTCGCGGCTCGCCCGGGTCCACAGCTCGATGTCGATGTCGATGGGCGAGTCGCTGGAGTAGCGGGCCAGCGCGTACCGGGAGGCGTCCACGCCGATGGCGTCGACCAGGTCCTCCAGGGTGATCACGGTGCCGGCCCGCTTGCTCATCCGCATCGGGGCGCCGTCGCGCAGCAGGTTGACCAGCTGGCCGATGAGGATCTCCAGGTTGCGCTCCGGGTCGTCGCCGAAGCACGCCGCCATCGCCTTCATCCGGCCGATGTAGCCGTGGTGGTCGGCGCCCAGCATGATCACGACCCGCTCGAAGCCGCGCTCCCGCTTGTCCAGGTAGTAGGCGCAGTCCGCGGCGAAGTACGTCCACTCGCCGTTGGACTTGCGCAGCACCCGGTCCTTGTCGTCACCGAAGTCGGTGGTGCGCAGCCAGGTCGCGCCCTCGGACTCGTAGACCCGGCCCTGCTCGCGCAGCCGGGCCAGCGCGAGGTCCAGCTCGCCCCGGTCGTGCAGGTCCTTCTCGTTGAAGTAGGTGTCGAACTCCACCCCGAAGTCGCGCAGCGACGAGCGGATCTCGTCGAACATCAGCGCGACGCCCTCGACCCGGAACACCTCCTGGGCGGCGGCGTCGTCCAGGCCGAGCACCTCGGGCCGGCGGGCCTGCACCTCGGCGGCGATCTCGGCGATGTACGCGCCGCCGTAGCCGTCCTCCGGCGCGGGCTCGCCCTTGGCGGCGGCGAGCAGCGAGCGGGCGAACCTGTCGATCTGCGAACCGGCGTCGTTGAAGTAGTACTCCGTGCCGACGTCGGCGCCGGTGGCCCGCAGCAGCCGGCTCAGCGCGTCACCGACGGCCGCCCAGCGGACCCCGCCGATGTGCACCGGGCCGGTCGGGTTCGCCGAGACGAACTCCAAGTTGATCTTCTCGCCGGCGAGCCGGTCGCTGCGGCCGTACTCCGCGCCGGCCTCGACGATCACCCGGGCGAGCTGGCCGGCGGCGGCGGCGTCCAGCCGGATGTTCAGAAAGCCCGGCCCGGCGATCTCCACCGACTTGATCCCCGGCGCCCGGCCCAGCTCGTCGGCCAGGGCGGTGGCCAGCTCGCGCGGCGGGACGCCCACCTTCTTGCTCAACTGCAGAGCGAGCGTGGAGGCGTAGTCGCCGTGCTCGGGGTTGCGCGGTCGCTCCACCACCGTGCGCTCCGGCAGCGCGGCGTGATCCAGACCACGGTCGGTGAAGACGGCGTGGGCGGCGGTGAGGACGACCGAGGCTAGTTCTGCAGGAGTCACCCAACCATGTTATCGGGGGTAGACTCGGGCACTCGGCGGCTCCCCTGCGCGTCATCCGGCCCGCCACCTCCCCTGACCGACCGACTTGACGAGGCACGATGAGCATCAGCACCCCGGGTGGCCCTGAGCGCCGCCCGACCGTGGTCAGCACCGGCAAGAAGCCGGCCGCGGGCCGGCCGGCGTCCGGCGCCAAGGCCGGTTCCGGCAAGCCGGCGGGCTCCCCCCGGGCGGGTGGCAAGGGCCCCCGCAAGCCCGTCAGCCCGGTCAAGGTGAGTCAGGGCCGGGCCTGGGGCCCGATCGCGCTCTTCGTCGCCGTCGGCGTCCTCGCGGCCGGCATCATCGGCTACGGCGCCTGGGCGTCGTTCCAGGGCTCCAAGCCGTGGGACAAGAAGGCCAACGCCATCGACGGCATCGTCAACATCCGCAAGACCGACAAGACGAGCCTCGACTACGAGTCCCACAAGTCGGGCCCGCTGACCTACAAGTACTCGCCGCCGGTGGGCGGGGTGCACAACGCGGCCTGGCAGAACTGCATGGGTGACGTCTACGACGCCCCGATCGCCAACGAGCACGCGGTGCACAGCCTGGAGCACGGCGCGGTGTGGATCACCTACCGCCCGGACCTGCCGAAGGACCAGGTCGACAAGCTCGCCGGCAAGGTGCGTGGCGTCGAGAAGATGCTGATGAGCCCGTACGAGGGTCTGGACAAGCCGATCTCGCTCCAGGCGTGGGGCTACCAGCTCAAGGTCGACAACGCCGACGACAAGCGGATCGACGAGTTCATCAAGGACCTGCGGGTGAACGCCTCCGTCGAGGGCCCGACCGCGCTGTGCAACACGGGTATCACCGCCACCGGCACCACGCCGCGTGACCTCCAGCAGCAGCCCCCGACCCAGTAAGGACGGCGATGACAGCCCCCGCTACCACCGACACCGAGCACGACGACGTCGTGGCCGCCCCGGACGAGGGCGGCCCGGCACCGGCGCGGCGCTACGGCGTCGCGGCGCTCGCCATCATGGTGGTGGTGGGCCTGCTGCTCGGGTACGCCGGCGGCCTGCTCACCCCTCGCCTCACCCGGCCCGGTGACTCCTCGGTCGAGGCGGGTTTCGCGCGGGACATGACCACCCACCACGCCCAGGCCGTGGAGATGAGTCTGATCGCGTACCGGTCGGCGACGCTGCCCGAGGTGCGGCAGATCGCCGTCGACATCGCCACCGGTCAGCAGGGCGAGATCGGCGCCATGCAGACCTGGCTGCGCGAGTGGCAGCTGAGCCCGACCGGGTCGCAGCCGCCGATGTCGTGGATGTCCGACGGGGCCGCGGTCAAGGACGGGCTGATGCCGGGCATGGCCACCCCGCAGCAGATGGCCTCGTTGCGCGACGCCAAGGGCATCGAGGTGGACCGGCAGTTCCTGGCCCTGATGTACAACCACCACCTCGGCGGGATCCACATGATCGACGCGGCGCTCGCGGAGACCGACAACGCCGAGGTGGTACGCGTGGCCCAGACCATGAAGGCCACCCAGCAGTCCGAGCTGAACAACCTCCGGCAGCTCCAGGCGCAGGCCAAGGGCTGATCCTCCGCACGGGACACCGGGCCCGCGTTCCCGCCACTCATCGGCGGGACGCGGGCCCGCGTCATGTCCGGCACCGGACCGCCCCGTCCTGGGCACGGCGGGCACCCGCCTCTCGACCCGCATGATCCACACCAGGTCGGCGAGGTGGCGGTATCCAGGCGTTCGGACACCGCCACATCGGCGACCTGGCGCCGGACGCGACGAGTCGAAGGCGACCGGCGCCGCGCCCGCCGGCCGTACCCGCAGCTCCCGCACCCCTGTCGACCCACACTCGCCCCTTGTGGGCGTTTTGCGTCAGACAGGCGATTACGTTGCTTAGAGAGTTTTCTCCGCACATATCGTGACCAGTTGTGATTCGTGCTCGTTGCCCAAGACGTGGGGGTTGCACTCAGAGACGCACGGCGCTCGGTCACCAGTTGGTGCCGACGCCACACCATCGGCGGTGACGGGGCGGTGGCAGCCGTCCGTCGCGGACAGCGGCAGGGCGAGCCGGGAACGCTCAGCCGCGAACAGGAACTCGAACTGATCGACACACTCCGGGGCGTTCACCCCGACGAGTTCGGCCTGGACGAGGAGCTGTGGACGCGGCAGAGCCTCACCACGCTCATCCAGCGCCGGTTCGACCTCCCGCTGGACGCGGGAGCGGTCGGGGCGTACCTGCGGGCCTGGGGGTTGGGTCCGCGGGAACCGCGCGAGCGGGCCTGCGGGCTCTGCGTCAGCGCGGTCGAGCGCTGGGTACGCAGCGAGTACCCGGCGATCACCCGGACGGCCCAGGAGCATCTGGCCGAGGTCTACTGGATCGGCCGGGTGCGGCTGCGGGGCACGATGCCGGCGGCCGACGTGATCTCCGCCGTGTCGTCCCGGGGCCGGGTGCGCTTCATGATCACCACACCGACTGTCGACCCGCCGCTCCCCCGCGACTTCGTGCTGCGGCTCAGCGGCGAGGAGCAGCGCACGGTGCACCTGATCGTGGACGGGTCCTGGCCGCGCAACGAGTGGCCGCGCCGGCTGCCCCGACGGATCGTCCTGCACCCGCTGCCCAGTTGCGGGCGGGCG
This sequence comes from Micromonospora sp. NPDC005194, assembly GCF_040608335.1. Lineage (NCBI taxonomy): Bacteria > Bacillati > Actinomycetota > Actinomycetes > Micromonosporales > Micromonosporaceae > Micromonospora > Micromonospora sp. NPDC005194. The sequence goes on from NZ_JBEXIA010000003.1 coordinate 53,368, forward strand.
ATCGCGGCCTGAGCACCGGGTGGGCCGGTCACCGACACGACCGGCTCACCCGATACCGATTCGGCGTACGCCCAGGAGGTTTGCTAGTCTTCTCCAGTCGCTGAGCCCCCGTAGCTCAGGGGATAGAGCACCGCCCTCCGGAGGCGGGGGCGCAGGTTCGAATCCTGCCGGGGGCACAAGCTTTCGCGCTCCATGTCCGCTGAGAAGCGCGGACCTGGGGCGCTTGTCATTTCTGCTCCGGGGCCGAGCCCCGGACCCCACGCCCCGGCGCCGGCTCGCGTCGAACCCCCACCGGCGACGCGCGGTGGATCAAGAACGGCGCCTGCGGGGTTCTCGCCGCCACGGCGGCCCGCCGCCGCCCAACCGACGGCCGGGTAGACAATCGGGCGACGGCGGACGGCACATGATCAGGTGCCGACGTACGCCGCCAGGTGCTCGCCGGTGAGGGTGGAGCGGGCGGCGACGAGATCGGCCGGGGTGCCCTCGAAGACGATCCGGCCGCCGTCGTGGCCGGCGCCCGGGCCGAGGTCGATGATCCAGTCGGCGTGCGCCATGACCGCCTGGTGATGCTCGACGACGATCACCGACTTGCCGGAGTCGACCAGTCGGTCCAGCAGGCCGAGCAGTTGCTCGACGTCGGCGAGGTGCAGGCCGGTGGTCGGCTCGTCCAGGACGTACACGCCGCCTTTCTCGGCCATCCGGGTGGCCAGCTTGAGCCGCTGCCGCTCGCCGCCGGACAGGGTGGTCAGCGGCTGGCCGAGGCTGAGGTAGCCGAGCCCGACGTCGACGAGCCGGTCGAGGATGGCGTGCGCGGCGGGCGTACGCGCCTCACCCGCGGAGAAGAACGCCTCGGCCTCGCGCACCGACATGGCGAGCACCTCGCTGATGTCACGGCCGCCGAACCGGTACTCCAGAACCGACGCCTGGAACCGCCTCCCCTCGCACTCCTCGCAGGTGGCGGCGACACCGGCCATCATCCCCAGGTCGGTGTAGATGACGCCGGCGCCGTTGCAGCCGGGGCAGGCCCCCTCGGAGTTGGCGCTGAACAGGGCCGGCTTCACACCGTTGGCCTTCGCGAACGCCTTGCGGATCGGGTCGAGCAGGCCCGTGTACGTCGCCGGGTTGCTCCGGCGGGAGCCGCGGATCGCGCTCTGGTCGACCGACACCACCCCGTCGCGGTCGGACACCGAGCCGTGGATCAGCGAACTCTTTCCCGAACCGGCCACACCGGTCACCACCACGAGCACGCCGAGCGGGATGTCGACGTCGACGTCGCGCAGGTTGTGGGTGTTCGCGCCCCGCACCTTCAGCACACCCGACGGCGTCCGTACGGATGTCTTCAGGCGTGCCCGGTCGTCCAGGTGCCGCCCGGTCAGCGTGTCGCTGGCGCGCAGCCCGTCGACGGTGCCCTCGAACACCACCTCGCCTCCGGCGGTGCCGGCGCCCGGCCCGAGATCGACGACGTGGTCGGCGATGGCGATCGCCTCCGGCTTGTGCTCCACCACCAGGACGGTGTTGCCCTTGTCCCGCAGGCGCAGCAGCAGGCCGTTCATCCGCGCGATGTCGTGCGGGTGCAGCCCGATCGTCGGTTCGTCGAAGACGTACGTGACGTCGGTGAGCGACGACCCGAGGTGGCGGATCATCTTGGTGCGCTGCGCCTCGCCACCGGAGAGCGTGCCCGAGGGCCGGTCGAGCGACAGGTAGCCCAACCCGATCTCCTCGAACGAGTCGAGGAGGTGTTGCAGCCCGGTGAGCAGCGGCGCCACCGACGGCTCCCTGATGCCCCGGACCCAGGCCGCCAGGTCGCTGATCTGCATCGCGCAGACGTCGGCGATGTTCTTGCCCTCGATCTTCGACGACCGGGCCTCCGCGCTGAGCCGGGTGCCGCCGCAGTCGGGGCAGGTCGTGAACGTCACCGCACGGTCGACGAAGGCGCGGATGTGCGGTTGCAGCGTGTCGATGTCCTTGGCGAGGAACGACTTCTGGATCTGCGGGATGAGGCCGACGTACGTCAGGTTGATGCCGTCGACCTTGATCTTGGTCGGCTCCCGGTGGAGCAGGTCCTGCAACTCCTTCTTCGTGTATTTGCGGATCGGCTTGTCCGGGTCGAAGTAGCCGCAGCCCCGGAAGATCCGGCCGTACCAGCCCTCCATGCTGTAGCCGGGGATCGTGATCGCGCCCTCGTTGAGCGACCTGCTGTCGTCGTACAGCGCCGACAGGTCGAAGTCGGTGACCGCGCCCATGCCCTCGCAGCGCGGACACATGCCGCCGAGACGGTTGAAGGTCGCCTTCTCGGTCTTCGTCCGGCCCGCGCCGCGCTCCACCGTGATCGCGCCGGTCGCCCGGACCGAGGGGACGTTGAAGGAGAACGCGTTCGGCGAGCCGATGTGCGGCTGCCCGAGCCGGCTGAAGAGGATGCGCAGCATCGCGTTGGCGTCGGTGGCGGTGCCGACCGTGGAGCGGGCGTTCGCGCCCATCCGCTCCTGGTCGACGATGATCGCGGTGGTCAGCCCGTCCAGCACGTCGACCTCGGGCCGGGTCAGCGTCGGCATGAAGCCCTGCACGAAGGCGCTGTAGGTCTCGTTGATCATCCGCTGCGACTCGGCCGCGATGGTGCCGAACACCAGCGAGCTCTTGCCGGAGCCGGAGACCCCGGTGAACACCGTCAGTCGGCGCTTCGGAAGCTCGACCGTGACGTCCTTGAGGTTGTTCACGCGCGCGCCCTGCACCCGGATCAGGTCGTGCCGGTCGGCGACGTGCGCCGCGGGCGGGTCCGTGGCCTTGCTCATGGTGTCTCCATCTTCTCGGGCGGGCGGGGCCCCGGGGTCACGGCCGACGCGGCTCGCCGCGCCGACCCGACCCGACCCGTGGCAGTCACGCTAGGGGTGGCGGCGTGACCTGCGCTTCTCGATTCCTGACCGGTCTGGTCACCTGCTTCGCCGTGCACGACGGCAGCCCGGCCGTCGCGAGCGCCGCCTCCCGCCGGTAGGTGCTGGGCGGCACACCGACCAGCTCGGTGAAGCGGGTGCTGAAGGTGCCGAGCGACGAGCAGCCGACCGCGAAACAGACATCGGTGACGCTCAGGTCGCCGCGACGCAGCAGCGCCATGGCGCGCTCCACGCGCCGGGTCATGAGATAGCTGTACGGAGATTCGCCGTAGGCGAGCCGGAACTCCCGACTGAGGTGCCCGGCCGACATGTGGACGCCCCGGGCGAGCGCCTCGACGTCCAACGGCTGCGCGTACTCCCGGTCGATGCGGTCGCGGACGCGGCGCAGCCGCGCGAGATCGCTCAGGCGCTGACTCTCGGCGGATCGGCTGGTCACCTGGAAAATCGTGCCACAGACCCCCGACGACATGGACCGTCGAGGACCGCGCGCCTCCGATGATCGTGCTCGATCAAGGAAACGGCGCGTACCGTCAGCCGGTCTCGCGGCGGGCGCGGGCCCGGCGCTTGCCCTCGTGCATGGCCTGCACCCGGGCCACCGGGATGGTCCGGCCCTCCGCGACGAGGTCGGCGGGGAGCGCCTGCGGCGCCGGCATCAGCGCGACCCACGGGTCGGTCCCGTCGACCAGTGGCGGCACCGTCCGGATGGTGAAGTCCGCCGGGGTCACCTCGGTCAGGTCGGACCAGTCGACCGGGAAGGAGACCGGCATTCCGGGCCGCAGTCGCGGGCTGTACGCGGCCACGACCGTCGCTCCGCCGGCTCGGGTGGCGTCCACGAAGACCTTCCCGCCGCGGTCTTCCTTGATGTACGCCGTGGTGGCCAGCGCCGGGTCCAGCCGCTCGGCGCGGACGGCGAGCGCCCGGGTGGCGGCGGCCAACTCCTCGGCGGTGGGGTCACCAGTCACCGGGACGAAGACGTGCACGCCCTTGGCGCCGCTGGTCTTGACGGCCCCGGCGAGGCCGGCGTCGGCGAGCGCCTGGCGGACCAGCAGGGCGGCGACGACGGCCGCGCGGAACCCGTCGCCCTCGGGCGGGTCCAGGTCGAGCACCAGGTGCGTCGGTCGGTGCAGATCCGCCACGGTGGCCAGCGTCGGGTGGTACTCGACGGCCCGCTGGTTGGCGAACCAGAGCAGGGTGCGCCGGTCGTCGCAGAGGGCGTACGAGATCTCCCGGTGCGACGCCTCGGCCCAGACCGGCACCCGGCGGACCCACTCCGGGGTGTAGCGGGGCAGGTTCTTCTGCATGAACGGCGGCTGGCCGGGGCGGACCCGGATCACCGACAGCGGACGGTCCCGCAGCTGCCCGATGATCGGCTCCCGGACCGCGTCGAGGTAATCGACCAGGTCGCGTTTGGTCGCGTCGTCCCGGTCGGACAGCGGCTGGTCCAGGTTGGTCAGGGCCACGCCGTCGCGGGTCTCGTCAGCCTCACTCACCCGATCACCCTCCCGGCCCCGGCGTCGTCGGTCAACCGGACGCGGCGCTTGGACACCGAACGATTCCGCTGCCCGCCGTCGTCGACCGGCGCTCCGACGTCGGGCCGCTGGCCGGCCGGGCGGCGGGGCAGCGTGCCCAGCGCCACCAGCAACGCGGCGAGCACCAGAGCGGCGGCCACGGCGTACGCGACCCGGTAGCCACCGGCCAGCGCCACCGCCTCGGCCCGACCGGCGGCCCGGAGGCCGTCGCTGCGGGCCGCGGCCAGGGTCGCCAGCGCGGCCAGGCCGACCGCCCCGCCGACCTGCTGGGTGGTGTTGGCCAACCCGGACGCCAGCCCGGCGTCGGCGTCGGTCGCGCCAACCATGGCCAGCGTGGTGACCGCCGGCAGGGTCAGGCCGCCGGCCACGCCGAAGACCACCAGCGCGGGGAGTACGTCGGCGAGGTAGCGACCGTCGGCGGGCAACCGGGCGAGCAGCAGGAAGCCGATGATCGCGAGGCTCAACCCGACCAGCAGCACGCTCCGGGCGCCCCACCGGCCGATCAGCCGACCGGCCAGGCCGAGCGACACCACCGCGATCACCACCGGGGTGGGCAGGAAGGCCCAGCCGGTGGTCGCCGCGTCCAGCCCGAGCACGAGTTGCAGCTCGACGGCGAGCAGGAACTGGAAGCCGAAGTACGCGGCGACCATGAGGAACTGCACCGCGTTGGCCGCGACCAGGCCCGGCACGCGCAGCACCCGCGCCGGCAGCAGCGGAGTCGCCGCCACCCGTTGGCGTACGGCGAAGCCGCCGAGCAGCAGCGCCGCGAGCACCGCCGCACCGAGGGTCCGCGGGCTGGTCCAGCCGTGCTCACCGGTCCCCACGATGCCCAGCACGGCGGCCATCAGGCCGGCGGTGGCCAGCAGGGCGCCGGGCACGTCGAGGCCGGCCCGCAGGCCGATGCCCCGTTCGGCGGGGAGTTGGCGGACGGCGGCGAGCAGGATCGCCGCCCCGATCGGCAGGTTCACCAGGAAGATCGAACGCCAACCGGCCAACTCGGTGAGCACCCCGCCGGCGACCGTGCCGATCGTGGCGCCGGCCGCCCCGGTGAAGCTGAAGACGGCGATGGCGCGGGCCCGCTCGACCGACTCGGGATAGAGCCGGACGATCATCCCGAGGCTGACCGCCATGGCGAGCGCGCCGCCGACGCCCTGGCCGAACCGCGCGCCGACGAGCAGGGCCGGTCCGGTGGCCGTCGCGCAGGCCAGCGAGGCCAGGGTGAACAGCACGACGCCGGCCAGGAAGACCCGACGCCGGCCGAGCAGGTCGCCGAGGCGGCCGGCGAGCAGCAGCAGCCCGCCGAACGCCACCAGGTAGGCGTTGACCACCCAGGCCAGTCCGGCGGCGGTGAAGCCCAGGTCGCGTTGCACGGAGGGCAGGGCCACCGACACGACACTGCCGTCCAGGATGATCATCAGGCTGCCGGCGCAGAGCACGAGCAGGGCCGGCCAGCGGGCCGGGACGGTACGGTCCATCGGATGCCTCCTTGGTGCACGGTTTGTTACCGAGGTCATCGTCTGTGACCATGAGCCGGAGCGGAAGGAGGCACTGTGATGTCCCAGAGGAACAGCGATGTGTCCGCGCAGGTCGAGGCGGAGTTCACCTGCGCCGCCGGGAACGTGCCGTTCACCCCCGGGCAGGCTCGGGCGTGCACCGTCCGCGAGGTGCTGGACCGGGTCGGCGGCAAGTGGAGCATCGGCATCCTGGTGGCCGCGTCGAACGGCCCGGTGCGCTTCACCGAGCTGGAGCGGCACATCGAGGGCATCAGCCGCCGGATGCTCACCCTGACCCTGCGCAACCTGGAGCGCGACGGCCTGCTGCACCGCACGGTCTATCCGACCGTTCCGCCGAAGGTGGAGTACACGGCCACGCCGATGGCGCTGGAGCTGTACGAGTCGCTGGTGGCGCTGACCAGTTGGGCCGAACGGCACCGCCGGGCCATCGCCGAGGCGCGGACCAGGTACGACGCCGAGCGCGCCGGCTAAACCAGACCCCGGTGTGGGGAACGCCACCACGTTCTTCTGACCGATCGGTCAGGGTCTGACCGATCGGTCAGGCATGCTGGTTCACGGAGGTGGACCGGTGATGGCCAGAGCGGTGTCCGAGACGCACGGCGAGATCCTCGCCGCGGCGGCGCGACGGTTCGCGGTGACCGGCTACCGGGGCACCTCGTTGCAGGACATCGCCCGCGAGGTCGGCTGCTCCAAGGCCACCGTGCTCTACCACTTCGCCAACAAGGAAGCCCTGCTCGCCGAGCTGATGGCACCCGCGATCGGCGTGCTGCGCGACCTCGACGACCAGCTCACCGGCCGGACCGGCGCGGCCGCCCAGGAGGTCGCCGCGGCGGGCTTCGTCGACCTCGCGGTCCGGTTCCGGCGGGAGATCGCGGTGCTGCGCGGTGAATTCCCCGAGCTGCTGTGCCAGCCGGCGTTCGCGCACATCCAGGAGATCTCCGACCGGCTGCGCGACGCGTTGGCCGGGCACTCCGATCGTCCGGGCGCCCGGATCGCCGCGCTGGTGCTGCTGGCCGGCATCTCCGAGGCGTGCGCCGAGTTCGCCGACATCCCCGACGACGAACTGCGCGCCGCCCTGCTCGCCCTCGTCCGGCGGGCCGTCGAACCCGTCGACGCACCCCTGACCCATCCACCCACGACCGAGGACAAGGACTCCTGATGGCCACCCTGCTCTACCGGCTCGGCCGGGGCGCGTTTCGCCGGCGACGGCTCGTCGTCGCGCTCTGGCTCGTCGTACTCGTCGGCGCCGGTCTGGCCGCGGCGACCCTGCGCGGCCCGACGGCGAGCAACTTCACCATGCCCGGCACCGAGAGCCAGCGCGCTCTCGACCTGCTCGCCGAGCAGTTCCCGGCGGCCAGCGGCGCGACCGGCACCATCGCGGTCAAGGCACCCGGAGACGGCCAACTCGGCACCCCACAGGGCCAGGCCGTGGTGCAGGAGCTGGTCCAGCAGGCCGGGACGCTGCCCGGCGTGGTCGGCGCGGTCAACCCGCTCCAGGTCGGCGCGGTCTCGCCCGACGGGCGGTACGCGCTGGTCCAGGTCCAGTTCGCCACCGGCGCGGACGAGGTGACCGACGACCAGAAGGCCGCGTACGAGCAGGTCGGCGCGGCGGCGAAGGCACAGGGTTGGCAGGTCGCCCCGGGCGGCGAGGTGCTGGGCGGGGAGCCGGAGATCGGCTCGACCGAGGCGCTCGGCGTCGTGGTCGCCGCGATCGTCCTGATCATCACCTTCGGCTCGCTGGTGGCCGCCGGGATGACCATGCTCAACGCGCTGATCGGCGTGGGCGCCGGCATGGCCGGGCTGTTCGCGCTGAGTGGCGTCGTCCAGTTGACCAGCACGGCGCCGATCCTGGCGCTGATGCTCGGCCTCGCCGTGGGCATCGACTACTCGCTGTTCATCACCTCCCGGCACCGGCAGAACCTGCTCGACGGTCTGCCCCCGGACGAGGCCGTCGGCCGGGCCGTGGGCACCGCCGGCTCCGCCGTTGTCTTCGCGGGCGCCACCGTCGTCATCGCGCTCGCCGGACTGGCCGTGGTGGACATCCCGTTCCTCACCGTGATGGGTCTCGCCGCCGCCGGCACCGTCACCGTGGCCGTGCTCGTCGCCATCACCCTCCAGCCGGCGCTGCTCGGCTTCGCCGGACGCCGGGTTCTCCCCCGCCGGCTGCGCGCCGTCCCCACCGACGAGACGGCCGCCACCGCCAGCGGAGCGGCCAACGAGACGAACGCGGCCACCGAGGACCGGTCCCGCTTCGGCTTCCGCTGGGCGCGGTTCGTCACCCGGTTCCGCGTACCTGTCATCCTGGTCGGCCTGCTCGGCCTGGGGCTGCTCGCGCTGCCCACGCCGGACATGCGGCTGGCGCTGCCGGACGCCTCGACGGCGGCCGTCGGCTCGCCGGCCCGGGTGTCGAACGACCTGATCACCGAGGGCTTCGGCGCGGGCTTCACCGGTCGACTGGCGGTCGTCGTCGCCGGTGACTCGCCGCAGGCCACCTCGGCCGCCGTACCGCAGGTCACCGCGCTGCTCCAGCGCACCGAGAACGTCCTCGCGGTGGCGCCCGCCCAACTCAGCCCGGACGGCCGGACGGCGCTGCTCGGCGTGGTGCCGAAGACCGGCCCGACCGACGAGGCCACCGAGACGGTGGTGCACGACATCCGGGACTCGGTGAGCGGGATCCGCGACGCGGACGTGCTGCTCACCGGCGTCACCGCGATCGGCATCGACGTCTCCGAGAAGCTCTCCGACGCGCTGCCGGTCTACCTGCTGCTGGTGGTCGGGCTCTCGGTCCTGCTGCTGATGCTGGTGTTCCGTTCGCTGCTGGTGCCGGTCAAGGCCGCGCTGGGCTTCCTGCTCACCGTCGCCGCCACGTTCGGCATCACGGTGGCGGTGTTCCAGCAGGGGCACCTCGCCGACCTGGTGGGCCTGGACACGCCCGGTCCGCTGATCAGCTTCCTGCCGATCCTGCTCATCGGCATCCTGTTCGGGCTCGCGATGGACTACGAGGTGTTCCTGGTGTCCCGGATGCGCGAGGACTTCGTGCACGGCGAGACCGCCCGCCAGGCCACGATCAGCGGCATGGGGCACGGCGCCCGCGTGGTCACCGCCGCCGCGTTGATCATGATCTCGGTGTTCGGGGGCTTCGTCTTCCTCGATGACCCGGTGATCAAGTCGATGGGCTTCGCGCTGGCCATCGGCGTGGCCATCGACGCCTTCGTGGTCCGCATGACCATCGTCCCGGCCGTGATGTCCCTGCTCGGTGACCGCGCCTGGTGGCTGCCCCGCTGGCTCTCCCGCGCCCTGCCGAACGTCGACATCGAGGGCGAGGGGCTCCGTACCCACCTGACGACCCAGACCCCCACCCGGGTCTGATCCGTCCCGACCACGAAAGGTGCGGCGCCCGCTCGGGCGCCGCACCTTTCGGCACTGCTCACACGCCGGCCGGGTACGTCTCCATCTCACCGGGCACGGCGGGGACCGCCAGCGGGTGCAGGGCAGTCGTCTCGTCGCACCAGATGAAGGCGTCGTAGCGTTCGCCCAGCCGGGTCGGCACGTAGTTGCCCCAGGACTCGAAGGACGGGTCGTAGACCACCCCGATCGCCCGGTGATCCACGGGTTCGGTGACCCAGCCCGGCTGGTCGTCGCCGCCGAAGACGAGCACCGCCCGCTCCGGCATCAGCTCGTGCAACCGCCGCTCCACCGAACCCTCCCGCGCCGGCGGCACCACCATCGCCTCGGCGGGCGAACCCCACCGGGGAGCGGCGATCACCGTGCCCCGGTAGGTGCCGAACCCGACCAACGCCACCGCGTCGTCGCCGTGCCGCTCGCGGGCCAACTGACCAATGTTGACCATGCCGTCCGCGGCCATGTCGGTGGCCCGCGCGTCGCCCACGTGCGTGTTGTGCGCCCAGACGATCCCGCGGGCGTCCGGGCCGTAGCGTTGCAGCAGCCGGTCCAGGGTGTCCTGCATGTGGGTGTCACGGATGTTCCACGAGTCCGGGCCGCCGGCCACCATCGCCCGGTAGTAACGCTCCGCGCCGGCCACCACCTCCGCGTTCTGCCAGGCCGAGAAGCGGTCCGGGCCGTCCGACATGGCCTGTTCCCGGGTACGCGCCAGCAGCCGGACGACCTCCTCCTCGCAGCGGGCCGAGACGAAGCGGCTGGCCGCGCCGTACTCCTCGACCCGCTTGCCGTACGGCTCGAAGCACCGGTACGCGTCCTGCGCCGCCTCCAACGAGGTCGGGTCCTCCTCCCCCAGGTAGTCGAAGATCGCCTGCATCGACTCCCAGAGGCTGTAGACGTCGAGCCCGTGGAAGCCCGCCCGCCCGTCCTCCGGCCGCTCCAGGTTCCACGCTCGCAGCCAGCGGCAGAAGCGCGCCACCTCGGCGTTCGCCCACATCCAGGTCGGCCACCGCTCGAAGCCCTCCAGCGCCAACTGTGGATCGTGGGCCCCGCCCGGCGCGGCGGTGACCGAGCGGTGCACCCGGTCGCAGTCCGGCCAGTCGCCCTCCACGGCCACGAACGAGAAGCCGCACTCCGCGATCAGCCGACGGGTGAGCTGCTCGCGCAGCCGGTAGTAGTCGTAGCTGCCGTGGGTGGACTCGCCGATCATCACCACCCGGGCGTCCCGGACGCGCTCCAGCAACGGGTCGAAGTCGCTCGGCGCGCCGAGCCGCTGAACCAGCATGGCAGCGGCTACCCGGCGGTCGCGCCGGCAAACCGTCGGCGCGTCGCCCACCGACACGCCGTGCGCGTGTACGGGGGCGGCGAGCGGGTAGCCGACCGGCATGACCGTCACCGGCGTGCAGTTGCAGGAGTACCTGGCCGGGCTCGACTACCCGGTCTCCCGCGAGGACCTCGTCCGTTGGGGGCAGGAGAACGGGGCCAGCACGGCCCTGTTGCAGATGTTGCAGGCGTTGCCGGCCGAACAGTTCGAGTCCCCGGCCGAGCTGAGCGAGGCGCTGATCACCCTCGCCTGACCGGCCGGTCACCGCGCGTGCAGCAGCCGGAACAGCACCAGCCACTGCTCCGGCCAGACGTACCCCACGGGGGTGTCCGACGCGATCCGCGTCGCGCGCAGGGCGGCCGCGACCCGGGCCGGCGGGTGGTGCCGGCGCAGGGTCGCGGCGAGCGAGCCGCCGACGCCCTCGAAACCCCACCCCACGAGCCTTCGGTACGCCGGCAGAGCCGCCACCGGCAGCAGCGGCTCCGGCCGCCGTTCGATGCGCAGGATCCCGGCGTCGACCGCCGGCACCGGCCGGAACGCGGTACGCGGCACCCGCCCCGCCAGCCGCCACCCGAACTCCGGCCAGGTCGAGACGGTGAGCCGGGTCCACCGGCCGTAGTCGCCACTGCGCCGGCGCGCGTACTCCAGCTGGGTGAGCAGGGTCGCGGACCGCAACCGGGGCGCGGCCAGGCACCACCGCACCACGGCGGAGGTCAGCGACCACGGGATGTTGCCGACCACCGCGAACGGTTCCGGTGGCGGCTCGGCGGCCAGGAAGTCCGCCTGCCGGTGCTCCACGTTGGACAGCTCCGCGCAGACGGCGGCCAACGCGCCGCGGACGGCCGGGTCCACCTCGTACGCCGTCAGCCGCCCACACCGGGCCGCGAGCGGACGGGTGAGCTGCCCCCGGCCCGCGCCGACCTCCAGCAGGAGCCCGGCCGGATCGGGGTCGGCGGCGCGGATGACCCGCTGGACGGCCGCACGGTCGACGAGAAAGTTCTGGCTGAGTACGCGACGGGACCGGTCGCGTTCGGTTGATCGAAACGGGCGAGGCGCCACGGGTCGTCGTCCTGTCTGTCGCCGCTCGGCGACGGGCTGGACAGGCAGCCGGAATTGCCGGACCTGTCCGAGTGGATCGGGACTCGGACGGCCCTGGACGATGCGCGGGTACGCGATGACGAGGCGACAGCCTCGTGCCGTGGCGAAGGATCAGCGGCGGCGGGGCGACAGCCCCAGCGCACCGCGAAGTGGACCGATCAGCGGCAGGTCACGTCCCAGCCCGTCAGGGCCGGACGCCGGACACGCGGACGGGACACCAGCAGGGCACCCCAGGCGGCCGACGTACCGACCCCCTCGATCAGGGCATGCGTGAACATGCCCACCACCCTACCGACCCCCACCCCAACCCCCCACCCATTTCCCCCCGCCCCCGCCCCGCCCGGCCTCCCCGCCGGCTCCCCGCCGACTTGCCGCGGTCTCCCCGCCGGCTTGCCGCGGTGATCAAGAGGTTTGGGTCACGCGGCACGGCGTGTCGTGACGCAAACCTCTTGATCACGAGGGTGTGGGGTGGGTGGGGTTACTGGAGGGGGATGGTGCGGGATTCGGCGCGGGCGGTTTCGGCGGCGGCGAGGATCGTGACGACCTCGCGGCCGAAGCGGACGTCGCAGCGGTGGTCGCGGGTGCCGGTGCGCACCTGCTCGACGAGCTGGTCGATCGCGACACCGAACGCCGTGGCAGCGTCGTTCTCGCCGACCGGGACGGTCTCGATCCCGTTCTCGCCGTAGAACACGAACTCCCGGGCCATCGCCTCACGCGGGGAATCCAGGGACAGCGAGGCGCTGCTGGTGGCGCCGCCCTCGTGGGTGAGCAGCAGGTGCACCATCCCGCTCGGTCCGTCCATCGCCGCCACCTGGGTCACCCGCCCCAGCACCGGCAGGAGGATGGAGAGCGCGTGCGGGGCGATGTCCCAGAGCGCGCCGTGCTCGCGACGCCACAGGGAGCCGCCGTACGGGCTGCCCTCCTGGAAGATCGACGCGAAGGCGGTGGTGCGGCCGTGCTGCCAGCCTCCGGCGGCGGCGGTCGCGGCGAGGAACGCGGTGACGTTGGGCTGGAACCGCTGGGTGAAGAACACGACCGAGGCGACCCCGGACGCCTCGGCGGCGGCGACCACCCGGTCGGCGTCCTCGACGGAGAGCGCCAGTGGCTTGTCCAGCAGCAGGTGACGGCCGGCGGTGGCGGCACGGACCGCGATGTCGGCCTGAATGTCCGGCGGCAGCGCGACAGCGATCGCTTCGCACTGTTCGATCAGCGCGTCGACCTCGGCGTAGGCGGGCACCCCGTACCGCTCGGCCAGCGCGGACGCCCGCTCGGGGTTACGCCCCCACACGCCGACCAGTTCCGCGTCCGGGTGTGCGTGCAGCGCCTTACCGTGCGTCTCGATCGCCCAGTGACCGGTACCGAACAAGCCGAACCGCAGCACGTGTACCTCCGCTGTTTCCCCCGCACCGTGACGACGCCACGGACGTGATCCACGCTAGTCGCCCCACCCGGCTCACCGGCGGCGGGTCGCCAACCACAGCAGCCCAACGCCCCTGTGACCAACGAACGACGCGCCCCAAGGCGGTCGGTCACGGGCCGCCGACCGCGGACGGCGCCCCATTCGTGGGGCAGCTCTACAGGGGCCGCGTGCACCTCGGTCGGCGACTCGCCGCGGGCGCGGCGGCCAGGCAGCGTGACCCGGGTACTACGACGGTTAGTAGGCTGTGCCGGTGACCGAGGCAACGACCAGGTTTGGCCGATGACGAGCGCGGCCGCCGACTCGCCGGTGGACGGGCTCCTCGCGACGGCGTCGATCGTGCTGTCGCTGCTCGTCGCCGTATGGGCGCTGGTCGCGGCGGTACGCCACCGGCCACCGGACCGGGTGCAGTTCACCGGTCTGGCCGTACTGGAGGTGGCGCTGCTCGCGTTGGGAGTGCTGGCCCTGGTCGCGGTCGGTGGCGGCGACCGGCCGGGCGAGCCCGGCGCGTTCTACGGCTACCTGGCCACGCTGGTCTGCCTGCCGCCGCTGGCCTGGGTGCTGGCCCGGATGGAGCCGACCCGCTGGGGGTCGGCGATCGTCTGCGCGGTCTGCCTGGTCGCGCCGGTCGTGGTGGTCCGGTTGCAGCAGACCTGGGAGGTCCTCGGTGGTTGAGACACGACCGGCCCGACGCGCCACGAACGCCGGTCCAGGCCGGTTGCTGATCGCGGTCTACCTGCTCTTCGCCATCGCGGCGACCAGCCGGGCGAGTCTGCAGATCGCCACCAAGTTCGACGAGGCGCCGGTGGCGTACCTGCTCTCCGCCCTGGCCGCGCTCATCTACATCGTGGCCGCGGTGGGTCTGGCCCGGGCCGGGCACACCGGCCGACGGGTGGCGCTGGCCTGCTGCTCGGTGGAGTTGGTCGGGGTCGTCGCCGTCGGCATCCTCAGCGTGGTCGACAAGGACCTGTTCCCCGACGAGACGGTGTGGTCGCAGTTCGGCAGCGGGTACGGCTACATCCCGCTGGTGCTGCCGGTGCTCGGCCTGTTCTGGCTCTGGCGCACCCGCCGCGACCCGGCCTGACCGGCCGGGCCGCGTGACGAGGGCGCGCGGGTCAGGCCCGGGGGCCGCCGGCGACGTAGATGACCTGGCCGGAGACGAAGCCGGCCCCCTCACTGGTCAGGAACGAGATGGTGTGCGCGACGTCCTCCGGGCGCCCCGGGCGGCGGACCGGGATCTCGGCGGCGGCGTGCTTCTGAAGGTCCTCGAAGTCGACCTTCATCCGGGCGGCGGTGGCCGCGGTCATGTCGGTGACGATGAAGCCCGGCGCGACCGCGTTGACGGTCACCCCGAACGGCCCCAGCTCGATGGCGAGCGTCTTGGTGAAGCCCTGTAGGCCCGCCTTGGCGGCGGCGTAGTTCGCCTGGCCCCGGTTGCCCAGGGCGGACGTGCTGGAGAGGTTGACGATCCGCCCCCACTTGCGGTCCACCATGTGCTTCTGGGTGGCCTGGCTGAACAGGAACGCACCGCGCAGGTGCACGCCCATGACCGTGTCCCAGTCGGCGTTGGTCATCTTGAACAGCAGGTTGTCGCGAAGCACACCGGCGTTGTTGACCAGCACGGTGGGCGCGCCCAACTCGGCGGCGACCCGCTCGACGGCGGCCTCGACCTGGTCCCGGTCGGACACGTCGGCGCCCACGCCGAGCGCACGGCCGCCCGCGCCGACGATGGCGTCAACCGTCTCCTTGGTGGCGGCCTCGTCGATGTCGACCACGGCGACGGCCATCCCGTCGGCGGCCAACCGCCGGGCGGTGGCCGCGCCGATACCGCGCGCGGCTCCGGTGACGATGGCGACGCGGGGCTCCTCCGACATGATTACCTCCCGGTAACGTGGGGTCGATCGGAGGAGCTTAACGTCAGAACCCCCGACCCCGGCATAGGCGAATCCACCGGTATCCGTGCCCGGAGACCTTCACCGCGCCGAGCTTGCCCAACTCGCCGTAGCCACGGTCGGCGAGCACGTCGATCGGCAGGTCGGCCTCCGGTTCGAGGCTGCTCAGGTCCACCTCGACGTCATCGGTGCCCAGGTTGTGCACGAAGACCATCGTCCCGGTCGGCCCGTCCGCCCGGTGCGCCAGCACCCCGGCCGGCATCGCCACGTCGATGTGGGTGGTCGAGCCGGAACCGATCTCCGGGGCCTCCCGCAGCGTACGGATCATGCGCTCGAACCAGGCGAGCAGCGACTTCGAGTCGCTGCGCTGGGCGGTGACGTTGACGTTCTGGTAGCCGAACTCACCCTTGTCGATGACCGGGCGGACCAGCTTCTCCGGGTCCGCGGTGGAGAAGCCGGCGTTCGGCTGGTACGACCACTGCATCGGGGTACGGATCGCCTCCCGGCCGGGCAGCGACAGGTCCTCGCCCATCCCGATCTCCTCGCCGTAGCGCAGCACCGGCGTGCCGCGCATCGAGAACTGCAGGGCGTACGCCAGCTCGATGCGCCGCCGGTCGTTGCCGAGCATCGGGGCGAGCCGGCGACGGATGCCCCGGTCGTAGATGCGCATGTTCTCGTCCGGGCCGAACTGCTCGTACACCTGGTTGCGCTGTTCGGTCGTCAACCGGGACAGGTCGATCTCGTCGTGGTTGCGCAGGAAGGTGGCCCACTGCCCACCGACGGGCAGCTTCGGGGTGTCGCGCAACGCCTCGATCAGCGACTCCGGGTCCTGCCGGGCCAGGGCGAGCATGAGTCGGCCGTTGAGCATGAAGTCGAAGAGCATGTGGATGCGGTTGCCGGAGCCGCTGGTGTCGCCGAAGAACGTCGGCAGTTGGTCGGGTTCGACGTTCGCCTCGGCCAGCAGGACGGCGTCGCCGCGCCGCCACTGCACGTGCTGGCGCATCTCGGTGAGGAACTCGAAGTCCTTCGGCGAGTTCGGGTTGCCCGGCTCGGTCAGCTCGATGATGAACGGCACGGCGTCCATCCGGAAACCGGAGACGCCGAGCTGGAGCCAGAACGACATGATCTTCTTGACCTCGGCCCGGACCTGCGGGTTGGCGAAGTTGAGGTCCGGCTGGAACTTGTAGAACCGGTGGTAGAACCACGCCTTGGCGGTCCGGTCGTAGCTCCAGGTCTCCTTCTGTTCGCCGGGGAAGACCATGCCCTGGTGCCGGTCGTCCGGCTCGGTGTCGGACCAGACGAACCAGTCGCGGTACGGCGAATCCGGCGACGAGCGGGCGGACTGGAACCACGGGTGCTCGTCGGAGGTGTGGTTGACCACCAGGTCGATGATCACGCGGATGCCCCGGTTCTGCGCCTGGTGCAGCAGCTCGGCGAAGTCACCGAGGGTGCCGAAGCGCGGGTCCACGTTGTAGAAGTCGGTGACGTCGTAGCCGTCGTCGCGGTTGGGCGACGGGTGGATCGGGTGCAGCCACAGGCAGGTCACGCCGAGCCGGGCCAGATAGTCCAGCCTTCCGATCAGCCCACGGATGTCACCGACCCCGTCGCCGTCCGAGTCGGCGTACGTGTCGATGTCGAGGCAGTAGACGACGGCTTCGGAATACCAACGGTCACCCATGCCGGAGGAACATCTCCGGTCGATCACCACGGCAAACCCGGTCGGCCAACCCGGGCGGCGGGGTCGAGCGCGGTTGGTTACCGTGCCGGTCATGGAGATCGACCTCGTACCGCCGAGCGAACCGCTGGACTGGGCCCGGGGCGCCTGGCTGCACCCGCCGGTCCGCGCCGAGGAGGGCCCGGCCGGCGAGCTGGTCGTCGAGGCCGGGGCGGAGACGGACTTCTGGCGGCGGACCAGCTACGGCTTCGTCCACGACAACGGGCCCGCCCTGCTGGCGCCGCTGCCGGTCGGCGCCGCCATGGAGGTGAGCTTCATCCTCGACTTCTCGGCGCAGTTCGACCAGGCCGGCGTGCTGGTCCGGGTCGACGAGGGGACGTGGGTCAAGGCGGGCGTCGAGGTCAGCGACGGCGAGTCCCAGCTCGGCGCGGTGGCGACCCGGGAGTTCTCCGACTGGTCGGTGTCCCCGGTCCCGGGGTGGACCGGCCAGGAGGTGACCGTGCGGGTCAGCCGGGCCGGCGACGCGCTGACCGTACGGGCCCGGGTCGCGGATGCGGCCTGGCGACTGGTCCGCCTCGCTCCGTTGGACCCGGCGGCCGAAGCGATGGCCGGCCCGTTCTGCTGCGCGCCGACGCGCGCCGGCCTCACCGTGGTGTTCACCGGCTGGCGGCAGGGCCCGGCCGACACCGCGCTGCACCCGGAGGGCTGACCCGGCCGGCGTGGCAGGGCTCACGCGCAGGTGTGTGCCGCCGGTCGCTGGGTATGACCTTCCGATCCCCGGTAGCCGGATCGGAAGGACGACCAATGGCGTACGCCCAGACTGGTGACCCGTCCGAGTTCACCGGCCTGACCGGGTGGGTGGCCTCGGTGATCGAGGCGACGGGCCCGGTCGGCGTGGCGCTGCTGGTCGCGTTGGAGAGCATCGTCCCGCCGATCCCGAGCGAGATCGTGCTGGCCATGGCCGGTTTCCTGGCCCACGAGGGTCGGTTCAACGTCGTGCTCGTGGTGCTGGCCGCGACGGTCGGCTCGCTCGTCGGCGCGCTGGTGCTCTACTGGCTCGGCGCGGCACTGAGCGAGGAGCGGCTCAAGCGCTGGCTGGACCGCATCCCGCTGGTGGACCGCGACGACTTGGAGAAGGCCGACCGCTGGTTCGAGCGGCACGGTCGGTGGGCGGTGCTGATCGGCCGGGTGGTGCCTGTGGTCCGCAGCCTGGTCTCCGTCCCGGCCGGGGCCAACCGGATGCCACTTGGCGAGTTCGTCCTGCTGACCACGATCGGCAGCGGGGTGTGGAACGCGCTCATCGTCGGCGCCGGCTACGCGCTCGGCAGCCGCTGGCAGGACGTCGGGCGGTACAGCGACTGGTTCAATTACGCGATCATCGCGGTCTTCGCCGTCATGCTGGTCAGCTGGGTGATCCGTAAGGTCCGCCGGCGCCGGGAGCGCGACGACCGGCGGTCGGTGACCGCCGGTCGCTGATCCGCGTCGCGCTCAGTTGAACTGCGCGCTGATCGACGTGAACTCCCACGTGTTCTGCGCGATGCCGGAGCAGTTGGAGACGACTCCCCCGCCCGGGCACGGCCGGTCCCGGTTGACCGACCAGAATGTGAACCGGCTCAGCCCGCGCGCCTTCGCCCAGTCCCGGATCTGGGTCCAGGTGGCCGGCGAGGTCAGCTCCTGCTGGTCGGAGAGCCCGTTCATCCCGGAGATGCCCATGTGGGCGTACGCCGTCGCGTCGGACCAGCCGAAGGCCGTCTTCAGCGTGTTCTTCAGCCCCTCGGCCGCGTTGACAGTGCTCTGGTACATGTTGGCTCCGCCGCCGAAGTCGAACGGCATGATGGTGAAGGTGTCGATGTTGGCGCCCAGCGCGGCGGCCTGGTTGATCAGGCGGGTGCCGTAGTACGACGGGCCGGTGGTCGACGTGCCGAACGTGATGATCGTCTTCAGGCCCGGGTTGTTCTGCTTGACGATCTTCAGCGCGCCGAGGATCCGGTCCTGTACGACCTCGTTCTCGAACTCGTCGCTGTTCTCGATGTCGATGTCAATCGCCTTGAGCCCGAACGCGTTGATCACCTGCTGGTACGCGCCGGCCAGGGCGCTGGCCGAGGAGCAGTTCGGGCCGAGCTTGTTGCCGCTCCAGCCGCCGATGGACGGGATCACGTCGCCGCCGGCCGCCCGGATGGCCGCGATGGTGCTGGCGTGCGCGCCGCCGGTGAGCGGGCCGCTGCCGTCCCAGGCCGGGGTGCAGCCGCCACCGGAGAGCACGAACGCGATGGTGAACCACTTCACGCCGGTCGCCGACATGACGGTCGCCGGGGCGGGCGGGTCACCCCAGCCCGGGTAGAGGTAGGGCGCGACGGCCATCGAACCGCCGCCACCGGTGCAGCCGGTGGTGCTCGCGGCGACCGCCGCCGACCGCGCCGACTCCCCCGCCGAGTTGTACGCGGCGACCGTGTAGCTGTGCGCCGAGCAGGCGGCCAGGCCGGAGACGGTCGTCGAGGTGCCGGTGACGGTGGCGCGCACCGTCGAGCCCTCGTACACCCGGTAGCCGGTCACCGTGCCACCGACCGCGTTCCAGGCCAGCGAGACCGCCGAGGCGGTAGTGCCGGTGACCCGCAGGCCGCCGGGCGTGCCGGGGGCTCCCGGTGGGGTGGTGGGGCCGCCCGAGCAGGACGCGCCGTTGACCGTGCAGTTGGTGGGGTCACCGGTGCCGGCGACGATGAAGCCGAACGACGTGCTCGCGCCGGCGGCCAACGCGCCGTTCCAGGACTGGTTGCGGGCGGTCACGTGCTGACCCGAGCTGGTCACCAGGGCGTCCCAGGCCGACCCGACCGTGCTGCCGGCCGGCAGGTCGAACTGCACGTCCCAGGAGGTGATCGCCGTGGACGTGTTGTTGGTGACGGTGAACTTCGCCTCGTACCCGCTGCTCCAGCTGCTGGTGCGGGCGAAGGCGGCGGTGGCGGCCGACGCGGCCGGCGGGGCCACGACGGTGGCCGCCACCAGTGCGGCGGCCAGCGCGACGGCGAACGTCGCCACGCGGGGGGATCGGAGTTTCACGGTGGCCTCCAGGGACCGGTGTGGTGGGGGATGTCGCCCGTCGTCGAGCGGCGCTCGGTCGTGCGGGCGGGTGGTGCCGATGCCCTGCGCGGCCGGGTGGTGTGCGGGCCGCGCAGGTGGTGCGCCGACGCCGGTACGGGCGTCGGCGCCGCTCAGGGCAGGGTGTCCAGGTGCGGGGCCACCGTGCGGGCGAAACCGTTGCCGTTGCTGACGTCCCAGTTCACCGACCAGGTCATCGCTCCCCGGATGCCGGGGTAGGTGCGCGGCGGCCGGAAGCTGCCGCAGTTGGTGCCCCGGGCCAGACAGTCCAGCGCGGCGTTGACCACGCTGGGCGCGACGATGCCGCCACCGGCCGCGCCCGGTCCGGCGGGCAGGCCGAGGCCGACCTGGTCGGGGCGCAACCCGGCCTCCAGTTGGATGCAGGCCAGCGCGACGATGAAGTTCACAGTGCCCTGGGCGTACGCGGCGTTCTGGTCGCAGCCGAGCATCGCCCCGGAGTTGTAGAACTGGGTGTTGACGACTGTGAGGATGTCCTTGATGTCGAGCGCCAGCTTGAAGTAGCCGCCGGCCGGGTTCTGCATGTCGATGGTCTGCGGCGCCATCGCGATGATCAGACCCGACCCGACCTTGGCCCGCAGCGCGCGCAGCGCCTGCGCCATGTACGTCGGGTTGAGCCCGTTCTCCAGGTCGATGTCGATCCCGTCGAAGCCGTAGCGGGCGATCAGCGCGGCGGCCGTGTCGGCGAAGACGGTGGCCGAGGCGGCGTCGTTGACCGTGACCCGCCCGGCCTCGCCGCCGACGGAGAGGATGACCCGTTGGCCGCGGCTGTGCAGGGTACGCACATCGGCGGTGAAGTCCGCGTCGGTGTACCCGCCCAGCGCGGCGGCGAGCCCGGGGTCGATGCCGAAGGTGAGCGCGCCGGGCGTCGTGGTCGCCTCGGCGAAGGCGACGGCGACCAGGTCGTACTCGATGGGGACGTCGCGCAGCCGCAGCTCGACGGCGGGGTTGTCGAAGTTGTGCCAGTAGCCGGTGAGCAGGTGCTTCGGCAGCCCGCCGGTGGGCGGTGGGGTCGTCGGGGGTGGGGTCGTCGGGGGTGCGGTGGTCGGCGGCGCCGTGGTCGGCGGAGGCGTGGTCGGTGGGGTGCCGCCGCCGCAGGGCGCCCCGTTCAGCTGGCAGCCGCTCGGCGAGCCGGAGCCGCTGGCCAGGAAGCCGAAGGAGACCGAGGCGCCCGGGGCGATGGTGCCGTTCCAGGACCGGTTGGTGAAGGTGTGCCGCTGCCCGGCGGAGGTGAGCAGAGCGTCCCAGTAGCTGCCCAGGGTGGTGCCGGCCGGCAGGTCGAAGGCGAGGCTCCACCCATTGATGGTCGAGCCTCCGCCGTTGGTGATGGTGTACTTCCCCTCCCAGCCGGAGCCCCACTCGGCGGTCTTGACGAAGCTGGCGGTGGCGCCGGCCGCGAGCGCGGGCAGCGCGACCCAGACCGCGCCGAGCGTCGCGGCGAGCGCGGTGACCAGGGACAGGACAAGGGATCTGGCAGGCTTCATGCGGCCCTCCGCGCCCGACTGGGCATCCATGGACGTCAACGTTGCCGCTAATTATTAAGACAGTTAACTGTTCCTGTCCAGGGGGTGCCGGGCAACGGGAGGGCCCCGGCGGTCACCAGGGCCCTCCCCGGGCCGTCAGCGGTGGGAGTTGTCGGCGGGCGACGGGGCGGCCTGGGGACGGCGCAGCACCGCCTGCTCCAGCGCCGACCAGGCGGTCGTCGTCACCAGATAGATCACTGCCGCGAGCGGCAGCACCAGCGCCACCAGCACGGTCGTGAACGGCAGCAGGGGCAGCAGCCGGCCGAGCGTGGCGGCGCCCGGCCCCTCGGTGGGCGTACCGGCCACCGTGCCGACCGCCGCCGACGCCCGGCGTGCCCGCCGCGACGACCACCAGGCCAGCACCAGCAGCGCGACAAGCAGGACGACGAAGAGCGGCCCGGCCGCCCCGGCCAACCCGTCGCTCACGTGATGGCCCAACGGCACCCCGGCCAGCCGTTCGTCCAGCAGCCCCGTGCCGCCCTCGTCGGTGGCGAACAGCCGGTACAGCACCAGCAGGAACGGCGCCTGGAGCAGCAACGGCAGGCAGCCGGCGACCGGGTTCGCGCCGGCCGAGCGGTACAGCGCGAACACCTCGCGCTGGAGGGTCGCCGGGTCCTCGGCGTACCGCTGCTGGAGATCGCGCACCCGGGGGGCGAGCGCCGCGCGGCGCCGTTCCCCGCGGACCTGCGCGACGGTCAGCGGTGCGATGAGCAACCGGACGGCGATGGTGAGCAGCACGATGGCGACGACTGTCGCCGTGCCATCGGCCAACGGTTCGAGCAGATCGGTGAGCCAGGACAACGCGGTGCCGGCGGCGCCGACGACGTCGTGCAGTGGTGCGAAGGCGAGCATGGGAAACCCCTCGGTCCGATTCCGGTGGGTCCTCCCCGGCGGTGGCCGCCGGCACGAAGGACCGGTGACGGTGGGATCGGCCGCGCGGCGGTGTGGCGCTACGCGGCGAAGGGGCGTCCGGGTGCGCGGGGGCGAGGTCGTCCGGCGGCGTCCGGGTCGATCTGGCGGGGAACCCGGCGACCTCGGGCGCGGGCGCGTAGCCCGGCCCAGCGTCGTGCGACGCCCGTTGCCCCCGCGTGGGCGGGCACGTGCGCGGCGAGCAGCGCGGCGAACAGGACCAGGGCGGTCAGGGCGGCCCCCGCCAGCAGGTCGGCCGGGCGGTCCGCCAGCATGGTGAGCTGGGCGAACGCGGACATCCACGCGACCCAGAGGAAGCCCAGCGGCACCGGCACGGGGCTCAGCATAGGACCGGCTGTCACGCCGCCCGGCCGAATCGAGATCGCCCCGACCGGCTGATCCGCGCGGCACCACGCGCCAGTTGTGGCCGACACGCGCGGGCAGCGCGCCGTCCCACGTTTCCGGGCGTTGCCACTGTGGGTAACCAAGCGGCCGACCGACGCGGACGGACCCGCGAGAGGCAGAAACGGACGGTGGTGTCGCGATGACGGGCCAGCTGGCGGAGGCACCCGGCGGGACGACCGCGGGGACCGATGTGCTCACCGTGGGTGTCGAGGAGGAGTTTCTGCTCGTCGACCCGCACACCGGAGCCGCGGTGCCCGCAGTGGACCTGGTGCTGGAGCAGGTGCCGGCGGAACTGCGCGGTCAGGTGGAGCGCGAGTTCCAGACCAGCCAGATCGAGATCGGCAGTCCACCCGGCCTTGAGCTGTCCTCGATCCGGCACTCCCTCGGCGTACTGCGTAAGGCCCTCGCCGACGCGGCCGAGCGGGCCGGCGTACGACTGCTGGCCATCGGCACCGGCCCGGTGGACGGCCCGGTGCCGCCGGTGGTCGACAAGCCCCGCTTCGACCGGATGATCGAACGTTTCCGGCTGCTCGTTCCCGGCCCCGGCAACAACGGCATGCACGTGCACGTGGGCGTCCCCGATCCGGAGACCGGCGTGCAGGTGCTCAACCACGTCCGGCCGTGGCTGCCGATGCTGCACGCCATCACCACCAACTCGCCGTTCGCCGGCGGCGAGGACACCGGCTACGCGAGCTGGCGCTCGGTGGAGTGGGAGCGCTGGCCGTCGGTGGCGCCGACGCCCTGGTTGGAGTCGCACGAGCACTACCAGCGGCTGATCCGTCAGTTGATCTCCAGCGGGGTGATGCTCGACGAGGGGATGCTCTACTGGTACGCCCGGCTGTCGGCGAAGTACCCGACCGTGGAGCTGCGGATCGGCGACGTCTGCCCGACGGTGGACGATGCGGTGCTGGTCGCCGCGCTGGTCCGGGCACTCGTGGCCACCGCCATGGCCGACGTCGAGGCCGGCCGGCCGGCCCTGCGCACGGACCACCACCTGCTGGTCGGCGCGCACTGGAGGGCCGCCCACGACGGCCTGGAGGGCGACGGCGTCGACGTCACCACCGGCGAGCTGCGCCCGGCCTGGGAGCTGCTGGACCGGTTCGTGGAGCGGGTGCGGCCGGCGTTGGAGCAGCACGGCGACTGGGCGGAGGTGTCCGACCTGTTGGGCGGGCTGCGCCGCCACGGCACCGGCGCGGCCCGGCAGCGTGCCGTGTACGCCCGTACCGGACGGCTCGTCGACGTGGTGCAGGACGTGGCGCGACAGACCCGCGGCTGAACACGCCCGTGACAGGATGATCCCGTGGCGCAACGACTGATCGTCATCGGCGGGGATGCCGCCGGCATGTCGGCGGCATCCCAGGCGCGACGCCGCCGCGGTCGTGACGACCTGGAGATCGTGGTCTTCGAGCGCGGTCACTTCACCTCCTACTCGTCGTGCGGCATCCCGTACTGGATCAGCGGGGTGGTGTCCGGCCCGGAGGAGCTGATCACGCGGACGCCGGAGACGTTCCGCACGCAGTTCGCCATGGACGTGCGGATGCGGCACGAGGTGACGGCCATCGACCTCGAACGGCGCGAGGTGGTCGCCCGGGACCTGGAGGGCGGCGGCGAGGTCCGCGAGCGCTTCGACGACCTGGTGTACGCCGCGGGCGCGGTGCCGGTGCAGCCACCGTGGGCGGACACCGACGCGGGCGGCGTGTTCGGGATGCAGACCCTCGACGACGGCGCGGCCCTGCGCGCCTGGCTGGACGCCGAGCCGCAGCCGCGCCGGGCCGTGGTGATCGGTGGCGGGTACATCGGCGTCGAGATGGCCGAGGCGCTGATCGAGCGCGGCCTCGCGGTGACCCTGATCGAGGCGAGCGAACAGCCCATGGCGACGGTCGACGGCGACATGGCCGAACTGGTCGCCGAGGCCATGCGCGGCCTCGGCGTCACGATCCGCACCAGCCTGCGGGTGACCGGCCTGGAGCAGCGGGACGGCCGGGTGTCCGCCGTGGTCACGGCCGAGGGGCCGATGCCGACCGACGTGGTCGTCCTGGGTCTGGGCGTACGCGCGAACACCGCGCTCGCCACGGCTGCCGGCTTTCCGATCGGGCCGACGGGTGGCATCCGGGTGGACCGCCGGATGCGGGTGCCGGGGCTGCCCGGGGTCTGGGCCGCGGGCGACGCCGTCGAGACGCTGCACCGGGTCAGCGGAATGCCGGTGCACGTGCCGCTGGGCACGCACGCCAACAAGCAGGGCCGGGCGGCCGGCATCAACATCGGCGGCGGGTACGCGACCTTCCCGGGCGTGATCGGCACGGCGGTGACCAAGGTCTGCGACCTGGAGGTGGGTCGCACGGGCCTGCGCGAGTCCGAGGCCGAGGCGGCCGGCTTCGAGTTCGTCTCGGTGGTCGCCGAGTCGACCAACCGGGCCGGCTACTACCCCGGCGCGCGGATGATGACCGTCAAGCTGATCGCCGAGCGACCCAGCGGCCGGCTGCTCGGCGCGCAGATCGTCGGCTGGTCCGAGGCGGCCAAACGGATCGACACGTTGGCCGTGGCACTGTGGAACGGCATGACGGTGGATGACATGACCGCGCTCGACCTCGGCTACGCTCCGCCGTACGCGCCGGTCTGGGATCCGGTGCTGATCGCCGCCCGAAAGGCGGTCGACGCGCTCGCCGCTCTCGACCGCTGACCCGCGCCCGCCGTGGAGGACCACCCCGTGACCCAGACTCCGACCAGGTCGGCCGCCCGCCGACGCCCGACCATGGTCGATGTCGCCCGGCACGCCGGGGTCAGCCTGAAGACGGTCTCCCGGGTGGTCAACGACGAGCCGGTGGGGCAGGAGCTGCTCGGCCGTGTGCTGGCCGCCATCGCCGAGCTGGGTTTCCGGCGCAACGACATCGCGCGCAACCTGCGCTCGCGGCAGCTCAACGCCACCGTCGGGCTGCTGATCGAGGAGATCGCCAACCCGTTCTACGCCACCATCGCGAGCGTCGCCGCCGAGATCGCCGCCGCGCACGGCACCATGTTGATCACCGCTTCCTCGGAGGAGGACCCGGAGCGGGAACGCGCCGTCCTCCAGGACTTCACCCAGCGTCGGGTCGACGGGCTGCTGGTGGTGCCGGCCGGTCCCGACCACTCGTTCCTGCGCCGCGAGGTCGAGCTGGGCATGCCGGTGGTCTTCCTGGACCGGCCGCCGCAGGGACTGGTCGCGGACGCCGTGCTGCTGGACAACCGAGGTGGCGGCCGGGCCGGGGTCGGCGCACTGCTCGACGAGGGGCACCGGCGGGTGGGTCTCCTGCTCGGCGCGCCGAGCGTCCCCACCATGCGTGAGCGGCTGGTCGGCGCGCGGGCCGCGCTGGCGGCGGCCGGAGTCGAGCCGGACGACTCGCTGGTCCGCGACCGCCTGATCGCTCCCGAGGACGCCGGCCGGGCGGTCGCCGCGCTGCTCGACCTTCCCGACCCGCCCACCGCGTTCTTCTGCGGCAACAACCGGCTCACCGTCGGCGCCCTCGCCGAGCTGCACCGCCGGGGCAGCGACGCGGCGTTGGTCGGCTTCGACGACTTCGAGCTGGCCCACCTGATGCCCCGGCCGTTGACGGTCGTCGGGTACGACACGCGGGAGCTGGCCCGCGTGGCGACGGAGCGCCTGTTCGAGCGGATCGCCGGAGACGACTCCCCACCGTCGACGACGGTCCTCCCCACCCGCCTCCTACACCGAGGCCTCTCCTAACCAACCCACCCCCGAGGCGATCATGGACTTGTGGTGCCTCGCGTATGCCGCGAAGTGGTGGTAAACGCCCACCACAAGTCCATGATCGCCCCGGGCAGGGCAGCGGGTCAGGTTGCCGTGGTCAGGAGGGCTTCGACTTCTGCTCGGGTCGGAGGGCTGGCGCCTCGGCGGGCGCAGGTCAGCGCGGCCACCGTGGCCGCCTGGCTTAGCACCGTCGTCCACTGCGACTCGGTCACGGCGGCGAGCCGGTCGGCCGGCCGGTCACCGAGCGCGTCGATGTCGGCCAGCGCGGCCAGCAGGCCACCGGTGAACGAGTCGCCGGCGCCGACGGTGTCGACCACTGTGGTGCGTACCGCCGGTTGTTCGTGCAGTGAACCGTTCGGGGCGAGCAACCACGCGCCCTCGCCGCCCCGGGTGACCACCGCACAGGACACCCCGGCCTCGCGCCATTCGGCAAGCACGTCGCTTACCGAGCGGTCCGGGTAGAGCCAGGTCAGATCCTCGTCGCTGGCCTTGACCAGGTGCGCGAGGCGGATCTGGCGGCGTGTCCTCTCCTGCTCCGCGGCCCGGTCCGTGACGATGCTCGGGCGGAGGTTGAGGTCGATCGAGATGGTCAACCCGTCACGGTCGCGTTCGCGGGAGAGCAGGCCCTCCAGCACCTGCGCGCCGGGCGCGAGCGCCAGCGCCAGCGACCCGGTGTGCAGGGCCGTCGCCGACGAGCCGGCCAGGTCGGGCAGCTCCTGCGGGGTCCACTGCCAGTCCGCCGCGCCGTCGAGTCGGAACTCGTAGCTGGCCTGCCCGGTGGTGTTCAGGGTGGCGACCGCCACCGAGGTGGGCTCCTCGGCGCGGACCGCCCACCGCAGGTCCACCCGGTTGGCCGCCAGGTACTCGGCGATCTGCCGGCCGTACTCGTCGGGGCCGATCCGGGCCAGCAGCCGCACCGGCTCGTCGAGCCGCGCCAGGGTGACCGCCACGTTCGCCGGGGACCCACCCGGCACCGCCCGCTGCCCCTCGGCGGTGACCA
Organism: Micromonospora sp. NPDC005194; assembly: GCF_040608335.1. Classification (NCBI taxonomy): domain Bacteria; kingdom Bacillati; phylum Actinomycetota; class Actinomycetes; order Micromonosporales; family Micromonosporaceae; genus Micromonospora; species Micromonospora sp. NPDC005194. The sequence continues at coordinate 80,797 of NZ_JBEXIA010000003.1, forward strand.
CCAGGTCGATGAGGGCCTCGCCCGCCACCACGATCATGCGGTCACCGCGCCGGGGGCGAGCGGGCCGGGACCACCGAGCGCGCCGGCCGAGCGGGACAGCAGCACCGCCTGGTACGCGTGGTAGACGTCCGGCCGGCCGTGCCAGACCGTGTCGGTGGGCAGGTTCCGCTCGTCCAGCTCGTGCCGCCAGCCGGTGCCGTCGATCAGGTAGCGGCGCGCGTACGCCCAGAAGACCCGGTACCAGTCGGCGTAGACCGCGTCCCCGGTGCGGCGGTGCAGGGTGATCGCCGCGCCGATGGCCTCGGCCAGCACCCAGTGCATCCGGGAGCGGACCACCGGCCGGTCGTCCCAGTCGATCGTGTAGACGAAGCCGTCGGCGCCGTCGACCGCCCAGCCGCGCCGCACGGCGGCCGCGAAGAGGGTACGGGCGTCGGCGAGCAGCCAGCCCGGCGGCTGCGGCAGGACCGCCTCCAGCTCCAGCAGCAGCCGGGCCCACTCCAGCCAGTGACCCATCGTCGAGCCGTACGGCCGGAACGGGTCGGCGGGCTGGTCCCGGTTGTAGTCGAGCAGGGGCGTCCAGTCGGCCGTGAAGTGCTCGGGCAGCCGCCAGTCGTGCCGGGCGGCCTCGGTGTGCACCAGGTGGGTGGCGATCCGCAGGGCCCGGTCGGTCCAGCTCGCGTCGCCGGTGGCGGCGGCAGCGGCGAGGAACGCCTCGACCATGTGCATGCTGCTGTTGGCGCCGCGGTAGTCCTCGGTGACCGTCCAGTCCCGGTTCCACGATTCGCGGACCGCGCCCGCGTCGTCGTCCCAGAACCGGTCCCGCACCACGGCGAGCACGTCGGCGAGCAGGCGGTCCGCGCCGGGTCGCCCGGCCCGGGCGGCGCTGGACGCGGCGAGCAGCACGAACGCGTGGTCGTAGCCGGCCTTGCGCTCGTCGGTCGGCGTGCCCTGCTGGTCCACGGCACCGAACCAGCCGCCGTACCGGTCGTCGCGCAGCAGCGTGCTGAGCGCGGCGACGCCGTGGTCGACGAGGGCAGCGGCATCCGGGTCGCCGTTGCGGTGGGCGAGCGCGGCCACGTGGGTCATCCGGCAGGTGATCCACGTGTAGACAGGTTCGCCACGGTCCGGGGTGCGGTCGTCGGTGAGCCACCAGAACCCGCCCTCGGGGCGGACCGCGCGACGGGCGGTGTCGAGCAGCGTGTGGGTCTGGTCGGCGAGGAACCCGTCCAGGTCGGGCAGGTCGGGCGACCCTGCCGGGGCAGGGGTCGTTTCGGTGTCGGAGCGGGGCACGTCGGTCATCTCAGCTGGTCACCGTCGAGGAGCGAAGGGGCATACGGCAAGGATCGGCGGACGAACCGGGTCCGCGCCGGAAAACCCGCTTACGGTACGCCGGGAGCCGGCCGTCCGACCGCGGTGCGACACGGAGGGAATCATGAGGGGCCATTATCCCTTTTTGTCCGTTGACATCGTTGTCACTCATCAACCCTGCTCCGGCGGCCGGGCCACTGTCAACTTCCGGTGCGCTGCGGCTAGTAGTAGTTGTCGATCGGCTGGCGCGCCTCGTCGAACAGCGCCGGCCCCTCGTAGCGGACCTGAGGCAGCGCCGGGGTGGTGGCCGGCTTGACCTCCTCGAACTGCTCGCCGGACAGGGCGTACACCACCCGGCCGAGGCCGGACCGGTCGATCGCTGTCGCGCACATCGGGCAGGGCTGGCAACTGGTGAACATGGTGGTGCGGGCGGCCACGTCGCGCGAGAGTTCCCGAGCGGCCCAACGGGCCAGCTTCAGTTCCGGATGAGCCGTGATGTCCGCGTCCGAGACCACGGTGTTGTGATCCTCGATCAGAACGGTGCCGTCGGCGTCGACAAGCAACGAGCCGAACGGCCGTTCGCCGGAGGCCCCCGCCTGGCTGGCGAGTTCGACGGCGCGGCGGAGAAAGGTCTCGTCCTCGGGTGTCATCGGTCCTCCTGAGATGAGTGGTACGCGGCCACGGCCGCAAGGGTCCGCCAGGCACGTTCGGGCTCGGGACCGGTGCCCGGGGCGAAGTTCGGTACGGTCACGCCAATCCGCACGGGTCCCACGCTAGCCACAGTGGACCCGGCACGCGAACACCGTGGTGGCACGGTGGATGCCACGGGAGGCTGGGTGGATCTGCCGAAGGGACTGGGCTGGATACGGGGGTCAGCGGTCGGCCGGGCCTGGCTGGCCACACTTCCGACGCTGCTGGCGCAGTGCGCCGAGCGGTGGTCGCTGCGACTCGGCCCGCCCTTCCGGTACGCGTACGCCTCCCTGGCGCTCCCCGCCGACCTGCCCGACGGCACGGCGGCGGTGCTCAAGCTTCAGTTCCCGACCGAGGACAGCCAGCACGAGGCCGACGCGCTGGCCCACTGGGACGGCGACGGCGCGGTCCGGCTGCTCGCACACGACCCGCAACGGCACGCCCTGCTGGTGGAACGCTGCCAACCCGGCACGCCGCTGTACAAGCTGCCGCTGGACCGCGCACTGGACGCGGCGACCCACGTGCTGCCCCGGCTCTGGCGGCCGGCCGGCACGCCATTCACTCCGCTCGCCGAGGAGGCCGCCGGCTGGCTCGACCGGATTCCCCGGAGTTGGGAACGGACCGGCCGGCCGTACGAGCGGCGGCTGCTCGATGCGGCGTGCGCCCTGCTCGTCGACCTGGCGTCGAGCCAGGGCGAGCAGGTGCTCGTCAACCAGGACCTGCACGCCGGCAACGTGCTCGCCGCCGAGCGGGAGCCCTGGCTGGTCATCGACCCGAAGCCGCTGAGCGGCGAGCGGGAGTTCTCGGTCGTGCCGCTCGTGCGCGGTCCGGAGCTGGGCCACTCGCCGGCCGCCGTCCGGCACCGGCTGCACCGGCTCAGCACCGACCTCGGGCTGGACGCCGAGCGGGTCCGGGATTGGACGATCGGCCACACGATGGCCTGGAGCATCGACGGCGAGGTCGTCTTTCCGCACCAGATCGAGGTGGTCCGCTGGCTGCTCGACGGCGAGTGACGCCCGGCCGGCGGCCACGCTGGCCCCGCATCCCGCGATCAAGCGCGGGCGGCGGCCGGTCAGCCGGCCTGGCAGGTGCGGCACCAGTAGAGGTTGCGGCCGGCCAGTTCCCCGCGACTGACCTCGGTGCCGCAGATGTGGCAGGGCGCGCCGGGGCGGCGGTAGACGTACACCTCGCCGCCGTGGCGGTCGACCCGCGGCGGGCGGCCCATCGCCTCCGGCAGGTGCGCGTCGCGCACGGTGTCGATCCGCCCCTGCCGGAGGGCGAGGCGCATCAGCTCGACCAGGTCGACCCAGAGCGCGTCCCAGCCGGCGCGGGTCAGGTTGCGGCCCGGCATCGTCGGCGACAACCCGGCCCGGAACAGCGCCTCGGTCACGAAGATCAGCCCGGTGCCGGCCACCACCGACTGGTCCAGCAGCAGCGCCGCGAGGGGCGTGGGGCTGCGGGAGATCCGGGCGTACGCCCGCTCGGGGTCGGCGTCGGCGCGCAGCGGATCCGGCCCCAGGCGCTCGCGCAGGGCGGTGACCTCGGGCGGGGTGAACAGCTCGCAGGCGGTCGGCCCGCGCAGGTCGAGCCAGTGCCGGTCGCTGGCCAGCCGCAGTCGTACCTGGCCGACAGGCTCGGGCGGCTCCCCCGGCCCGTCGGTGAACTTCCCGTACAGGCCGAGGTGCACGTGCAGGGTCAGCTCGCCGGCGTAGTGGTGCAGGAGGTGCTTGCCGTACGCCTCGGTGCTCTCCAGCACCGTGCCGGACAGCCGGGCCGCGCCCTCGGCGAAGCGGCCCTGCGGGCTGGCGGCGTGCAGCTTGTCCCCGGCGAACAGCTCGGCGTGCCGGGCCGCCAGGCGATGAATCGTGTGTCCCTCTGGCACGGGACCCAAGGATAGTCAGCGGCAGCCGGCCGGGCCGAATGAGCAGTGCGGTCACGTCAGCCCAGGCACTGCTCCTTGACGTCGGCCACGAACGACGCCCAGGCGCGCGGAGGGAAGACCAGGGCGGCCCCGGACGGGGCCTTGCTGTCGCGTACGGCAACGACGCCGGGGAGGTTGTCGGCCACCTCGACGCAGTTGCCGCCGCTCCCGCCGCTGCGGGTGCTCTTGCGCCAGGTGGCACCGGCCAGGTCAGTCATGATGCTCCTCGATGATCGAAGTGATCATTTTCTCTGATTCTGCCTCAGTCGACGCCAGCGTCTCCAGATCAGACCAGACATGTTCGAAGGCGGCCACCTCGGCTGGCTTGTCGAGATAGAGCGCTCCGGTGATGTTCTCCAGGTAGACGGTGGTCGGCTCGGTCGACGCCCTCCCGAACGCCTTCGGGAAGCCCAGCAGGACGAACGTGCCCGTCTCGCTGGCCAGCGGCGGACCGGCGGCGAGCGGCAGCACCCGCAGGCTGACGTTCGGCAGCAGTGCCGCGTCGAGCAGGTGGCGCAACTGCCCCACCATCGCCCGCCGGTCGGGGATCGTGCGCCGCAGCACCGCTTCGCTCAGGACGACCCGCAGGACAGGCGCGGTGGGCAGCCGACGGACGAGGATGCCCTGCCGTTGCAACCGGACCTCGACCAGCTTCTCCCGATCCTGGGCGCTCATGGTCGGGTTCTTGCGGCGGAAAAGCTCGCTGGCGTATTCGCGGGTTTGCAGGAGGCCGGGGATCAACTCCGCGTCATATTGGCGCAGGGTCGAAGCCGACGATTCCAGGCCGACGTACAGCGAGAACCACGACGGGACGACATCGCCGTACGAATGCCACCACCCTTTGGCACGAGTTTCCTTCGCGAGCGCGGCGACGATCTCCCGCATATCGTCGGGCACCCGGTAGAGAGCGCACATCGCTCGGGCGTCCACCACGCGCACCGGGACCAGCCCCTTCTCGATGCGCCACACCTTCTGCCGCGAGCAGTCCAGCGCCGCGGCCGCGGCGTCCAGAGTCACCGAGGCGTCCTCGCGGAGCTGGGTGAGCAGCCGGCCGAGCTGTCGCCGAGGGACCGTGGACCCGCCTGTTTCATCCGTCATGCAACATCACCGCACCCTTCCTGCAACACCGATTGTTTCGCCCCGCACACATTTCTTTTCCATTCCTCGTGCGTCAATACGGCTTGAGAGTAGGACGGGGTGGAGTTGTTGCACAAGGGGGCCAGCGTGGAACAGGCTGTCACGTATCGGGGCCTCGAAAAGAACGCCGGGAATGGCGTCGGCAACAATTCGGCGGAAGGATGCCGCGGTGCGCGTGTCGTACAACGAATACCTCTTGGTCACCGCGCTGACCCTCGCCCGTCGGCATCGCCCGGTCTGGAGCTGGAGGCGCTGGCGCAGGGTGTGCCGCTGCGGCGCGGAGCTGCCCTGCCGGGCCCGCCACCGCATCCCGATCAACCGTGGGCACTGGCCGACGTGACCGAGCTCAGGCCCGGCGACCTCCTGCTGATCGGGGCGGCCTGCTCGGTGCAGTTCTCCGGCGACCGCGAGCTGCGGCTGCGACTGGTGAGCGTGGACGCGCGCCCCACGTACCACGGGTGGGTCTGGCTGACCGGCTACGTGCTGGACGCCAAGGGCCTGGCCGTCGACAAGCGGGAGCTGTACGTGCAGCGGGCCGGGCTGCGGGTGCTCCGCGCCGCCCCGGTGCCGGGCAGGTCGGTCCGCGCGTGATGGGCGTACCCGGAATTGGTGTCAGGAAACGCCCAACGGGGTAGTTGAGGGCGGTACCGCGTGGGTGCCACCCGTTTCGTCGGCCACCACGCATTCATCAGGAGGTGTGTAGTGGTCAGGATTCCTTCGCTGTCCCGCCGGTCCGAGCCGGCGCCGACGCGGGACGAGAACCTCGACGGGCGCGTCGACGGCAACGACACCCCGGTCGCCGACCGGGACAGCAGCACTGCGGTCACCGACACCGGCCGGTCCGACGACGTCACCGGCCGACCGGTGGCAACCGACCGGGACGCCGACCAGACGACGTACCGCAGCACGACGGCGACCGGCGACCAGGTCGGCGAGGCCGAGCGGCGTGCCGCGGAGCGCGCGGCCGTGGCCCGGGCCGCCACCGCACGCCCGGTTGAGGGCGACTCCCGGCCCGACGCGGTCCGGTCGGACGGCCCGACCCGGGCGAGCAGCGCCGCGGCGACCGCCCCGACCATCGAGCGTGCCACCGACCTCGACCGCGACCGCACGACCCGACGCCCCGAGAGCGACACGGACCTCGACCGGACGACCCCGCGACCCGACCCGACGGACCGCGTCGCGACCGACCGCCCGGTCGACCCCACCCCCGGCCACACCGAGCCGGAGCCGCCGGTGACGCGCGGCCCGAAGCCACGGGCCAGCCTGCTCGCCACCCTCGGCCTGATCGTCTCCGTCGCCGGTGCGCTGTTCGTGCTGACCGGCACCCTGGCCGGGTACGGCATCGGGCTCGGCGCGTTCGGCGCGGTGCTCTCGGTGCTCGGCCTGATGGCCACCCGCCGCCGGCACGTCGCCGGCAAGACCGACGCCCTGTTCGGTGTGCTCATCGGCCTCGCGGCGGTGGTGATCGGCGTGCTGGCGATGACCGGTCAGTTCGACTGGCCGACCACCGACGGCGACTGGGTGCAGCGCTTCCGCGAGTGGCTTGACTCACAGTTTGTCGACCGTTTCTAGCGGGCACTTTTCGGCTCGCCGGTGATGCACCGGCGCGGCCGGCGGTTCGCCGGCAGCCCGCAGGTGGTTCACCGATCGGGCAACACCCTTTCAGGGGCGGCGATTCGCCGCCCCTGAAGTGTGTCCGGGGTCCGCACAGGCCGTCTCCAAGAGGGGACAGCGCGCGCACCCGCGCCTCCCTCCGCTCCCTCTCTTGAGCCCCTCTCCGCCTCCTTCTTTCTCTTCCTCCTCGCTCCTGCCTTCCGGCTCACCTTCCTCCTCCTTTCGTCCTTTGCTCTGCTTCACCCCAGGCAACACGTTGCGTCCGATTACCGGACGGCAGGTGTTGCCTCCGCTGAAGCAGAGCAAAGGATGCGCCCACTGCCCCCGCAGCCGGCCCGCACGTTGACCCGCAGACGGACGGTGTCACGCACACGGACGGTGTCGTCGCACAGGCCACGTCGGGTGACGCGGAGCACCAGTCAGCCCTGACCGGCCTATCTACGCAACGAATCGCGGCCGCGCAGGCCTCACACGCAACGGATCTGCGGTCTGCGCAAGTTCTGGTGGTGGATCCTGCCGGTCGCGCCGCATACCGTTGAGCAACGGCGCCAGCCCGTGGGCCACGGTGGCCGGGCGCGCCCGACCCCTGGGAGCAGGACAATGACGATGGACGCCACCAGCCAGCGCCTGTTGATGTGCCGGCCGACGTACTTCGCCGTCGACTACGCGATCAACCCGTGGATGGACCCGAGCGCTCCGGTCGACGCCGCGCTGGCCGTCCGACAGTGGGAGCAGCTGCGCCAGACGTACCTTGACCTGGGCCACACCGTCGAGGAGATCACTCCGGTGCCCGGCCTGCCCGACATGGTCTTCGCCGCCAACGGCGGCACCGTGATCGACGGCAAGGCGATGGCCGTGCAGTTCCGCGACCCGCAGCGCGCCGACGAGGCGCCGGCCTACCGGGCCTGGTTCGAGGCCGCCGGCTTCGAGATGTACGACCCGAAGCACGTCAACGAGGGCGAGGGCGACGTCCTGCTGGCCGGTGACCACCTGCTCGCCGGCACCGGCTTCCGCACGGCGCACGCCTCGCACGCCCAGTTGCAGGAGGTCTTCGGCTACCCGGTGATCACCATGCAGCTCGTCGACCCGCGCTTCTACCACCTGGACACCGCGCTGACCGTGCTCGACGAGCGGACCGTGGCGTACCTGCCGGAGGCGTTCTCCCCCGGCAGCCAGGCCGTGCTGCGCCGGCTCTTCCCCGACGCGGTGCACGCCACCATGGCCGACGCCGAGGTGCTGGGCCTGAACGCGGTCAGCGACGGACGGCACGTCGTGCTGCCCGCGCAGGCCACCGACCTGGCCGCCAAGCTGCGCGACCGGGGCTACGAGACCATCGGTGTCGACCTGTCCGAGCTGCTCAAGGCCGGCGGCGGACCGAAGTGCTGCACGCTGCGACTCCGTCAGGGAAAGGCAAGCAAGTGATCGTGGATGACATCCTGCGTACGCCGGGAGCGGTCCGGGACGCCGAGCGCTGGACGGCGCACAACTACCACCCGCTGCCGGTGGTCATCTCGTCCGCCGAGGGCGCCTGGCTCACCGACGTGGACGGCCGCCGCTACCTGGACTGCCTGGCCGGCTACTCGGCGCTGAACTTCGGCCACCGGCACCCGCAGCTCATCGCCGCCGCGCACGCGCAACTGGATCGGCTGACGCTGACCAGCCGCGCGTTCATCCACGACCAGTTCGCCGACTTCTGCCGGGAACTGGCCGAGCTGTGCGGCAAGGACCTCGTGCTGCCGATGAACACCGGCGCGGAGGCGGTGGAGACCGGGATCAAGGTGGCCCGCAAGTGGGGCTACCAGGTCAAGGGCGTCACCCCGGGCCAGGCCAACATCGTGGTCGCCGAGGGCAACTTCCACGGCCGGACGACCACCATCGTGAGCTTCTCCACCGACGAGGACGCCCGCGCCGACTTCGGGCCGTACACCCCGGGCTTCACTGTCGTGCCGTACGGCGACCTGGAGGCGCTGACCGCCGCGATCGACGAGAACACCGTGGCCGTGCTGCTGGAGCCGATCCAGGGCGAGCAGGGCGTGGTGGTGCCGCCGGAGGGCTACCTGCCGGGCGTACGCCAGGTCTGCACCGAGCGGAACGTGCTCTTCATCGCCGACGAGATCCAGTCGGGTCTGGGGCGTACCGGCCGGACGTTCGCCTGTGACCACGAGGGCGTCGTGCCGGACATGTACCTGCTCGGCAAGGCGCTCGGCGGCGGCATCGTGCCCGTCTCCGCGGTGGCCGCGAACGCCGACGTGCTCGGCGTGCTCAAGCCCGGCCAGCACGGCTCCACCTTCGGCGGCAACCCCCTCGCGTGCGCGGTGGCGATCGAGGTCGTCCGGCTGCTGGCCACCGGCGAGTTCCAGCGCCGCTCGGCCGAGCTGGGCGAGCGGCTCCGGGCCGGCCTGGAAGGGCTGGTCGGCAAGGGCCTCGTCGAGGTACGCGTACGCGGCCTGTGGGCCGGTCTGGACATCGACCCGGCCCTGATGAGCGGCCGGGAGGCCTGCGAGCGCCTCGCCCAGCGCGGCATCCTCGCCAAGGACACCCACGGCTCCACCATTCGGCTCGCCCCACCCCTGGTCATCACCGAAGAAGAGATCGACCTCGCGGTGGCGCAGCTCGCGGAGGTACTGACCGCCTGACCCTCGTGTTGATCATGAAGTTGTTGCCCGCTGCCGCGGCGTGTCGTGGCAATAACTTCATGATCAACCGGGGTCGGCGCGCTGGGCGGCACTGGGCGGAGGGCGGGCGCCGGGAAACCCCCGGCGCCCGCCTTTGCGTTAGGGGCGGGGTAGGCGCATCGCCATCGTGGGGGCCTCGGCCATCACCGAGGTGGGGGTGAACGGGGCGCCCGTTGGCAACTCCTCGGCACGGCCGATCTGCACGCCGGGGTACAGCTCGATCATGTCGTTCTCGCCCAGCACCCGGGACTGCTGCGGGGCCAGGGGGATCCGGTCCGCCTCGTTCATCGACCCGGCCGGCCGGATGCCGGAGCCGTTGGTGCTGACGTCGGTCACGATGACCTCACCGACCCGCAGCTCGAAACGGACATGACCTCGGCTGATCCACCGCCGGGCCTCGTCGTTGAGCCACTGCCCGAGCATGATCCCGCCCTCCTGCTCGGGTGCCCGGCCGGCCACCACCGGCTGCTCCTCGCTCAGTACGAACCGCCGTCGCACCAGGCCACCCACGCGCACGGCCAACACCTCCGTACGCGGACGCGGGCCGCCGTCGCCGAGCCGCGCGCCGTGCCGCGGGCAGGTCGGCACGCCGTTGCGCAGCGAGGGCGGCGGCTGCGCGGCCGGGCTGCGGTCCGCTCCGCCGGCCAGGTCGGCGAACGCGCCACCCCCGGCGCCACCACCGCCGAACAGCGCGCAGCCCGACTCGGGGCAGCGCCACTGCCGGGCCAGCAGCTTCGCCCCGGTCGGCGAACGCTTGCCGGCCACCGGGGCGTGCCCGCCGCCGACGTGCGCGATGAACACCGGCCCACCGGCGCCCGGCACCGGGGCGACCACCCGGCCGGGCTGCTCGACCAGCCACGGGAACCGCCCGCGCAGCCCGTCGAAGCGCACCCGGCTGAGCACCGGAAGGCCGAGCAGGTCGGCGACCTCCAGCATCCGGTCCCCCGGGTTGTCGAGCACCTCGACGAGCCCGTCGTCGGCCCAGCGGCGAACCACCATCCGCTCGTTCGAGGTCAGGTCGGCGTCGGAGAGCAGCGCCCGGTGCACCACGGCGTACACCTGGACGCTGTCCTCCTCCAGCTCGCGGGAGAGCGCGTCGATGACCATGCCGAGGCGCAGCAGGCTCGCCGGCCGGCCACCGTCGATGTCCTGGTAGCGGATGATCTCGGCCAGGTCGAGCACCGCGCGGGCCAGCGACGGGTCGGTGCAGACCCGCCCCTCGATGGCGTCCAGAACCTTGCTGATCTCGAATCTCATGCCGCACTCCGGACGATGTCGTCAATCCGCCGGGCCAGCTCGATGTCCCGGTGGGTTACCCCGCCGGCCGAGTGCGTGACACAGCGGAAGGTCAGGGTCCGCCATCGGATGTCGATGTCGGGATGGTGGTCGAGCTCCTCGGCCACCGCCGCCACCCGGTCCACGACCGCGATGGCGTCCGGGAAACTGCCGAGCTGGACGGTGCGGCCGATGCCGGTCGGGTCACCCGACCAGTCGGCCAACCCGCCCAGCTCTTTCCGCACCGCGTCCGCGGTGAGCAGGTCTGCCATGACCAGACCCTACCGGTGGCGCGTCCAGCGAGCCGTAAGCGCCACCGCCAGTTGACGCACGCAGACGCCGGCGGGGCGGCATCACCCGATGCCGCCCCGCCTGTCGATCTCACGTCAGCCGCTCTGTTCAGCCGCGCAGCGGCCGGCCCACCTCGTGCAGGTGGCCGAGCGCCTGCCGGTACGACTCGATCAGCCCGGTCTCCGCGTACGGGATGCCCTGCTCGACGCAGTAGGCGCGGACGATCGGCTGCGCCCGGCGCAGGTTCGCCCGGGGCATGTTCGGGAACAGGTGGTGCTCGATCTGGTAGTTGAGCCCGCCCAGCGCGGTGTCGACCAGCCGGCTGCCCCGCACGTTGCGTGAGGTCAGCACCTGCTTGCGCAGGAAGTCCAGCTCGTCCTCGGCGGTCGGCATCGGCATGCCCTTGTGGTTCGGCGCGAACGCGCAGCCCATGTAGAGGCCCCACAGCCCCTGGTGCACGGCGGCGAAGAGCAGCGCCTTGCCCGGCGACATGACCGCCAGCAGCAGCGCCACGTAGCCGGCGGTGTGCGCGAGGAGGAGCCCCGCCTCGACCGCGCGGTGCCGCATCGGGGTCGCGTACCGGCCACTCTGCTCGCGGCCGATGATCGCCCGGATGCTCGCCACGTGCAGGCTCAGACCCTCGAGGAAGAGCAGCGGGAAGAAGAGGTACGCCTGCCGGCTGGCCATCCAGCGGTGTGCGCCCCGGGTCTCCAGCGCCTGTTCGGGAGTCCACGCCAGGGCGCCCGCGCCGACGTCCGGGTCCTCGTCCTCGTGGTTCGGGTTGGCGTGGTGCCGGTTGTGCTTGTCGACCCACCAGCCGTAGCTGATCCCCACCGCCGCGTTGCCGGCGACCAGCCCGACGACCTGGCTGGGACCGCGTCGACGGAACATCTGGCGGTGCCCGGCGTCGTGACCGAGGAACGCGACCTGGGTGGTGGCCACCGCCATCACGGCCGCGAGCGCCACCTGCCACCAGGAGTCGCCGACCAGGAACACGGCGACCCAACCGGCCACGAAGGCGCCGAGGGTGAGCACGAGGCGGGCAACGTAAGAGGCAGGTCGCCGCTCCAGCAGGCCGGCCTGACTGATCCGTCGGGACAACTGTGCGTAATCACTACCCCGCCGTCGTACCGGCGGTTCCGCCACCGCTCCGAGCGCCATTGGTGCTCCTGTTCCGCTTGCGCCCGAACCAGGATGGTTCGGGGTCAATGTCAGTCTCCCCGCATCGGTTGCGGTGAGTAACCCTGACAACCCCCGGATGGGGGGTAGGGCGGGCCCTACCCCCGGCCTCGGTTCAGCCCAGCCGGGCCACTGCGGCGCGCAGTCGGGCCAGGTCACGACGCCGCCGCTCGTAGCTGGCGGCCAGCCCGATCAGCGCCAGCCCGCCGGCGCCCAGGTAGATCCACCGGGGCAGCAGGTCCCAGCCACGGGCGATCTCGTGCAGCGCCAGGACGGCCAGCACCGCACCGCCGAGCAACACCGGGGCCTGCCAGCGGCGGCTGGCGCCGGCCAGCACCGCGCCCAGCGCCGCCGCGCCGAGCAGCAACCGTCGCCACGGCTGCGGATCCGGCCCGGCCATTACCGACACCAGGCTCGGCAGCAGCGCCGCGACCAGCCCCGGGCCGAGCGCCGGCCAACTCGTCAGCCCCGGCCGGGTACGCAACGCCAGCAGGCCCGCGCCGAGGGCGAGCCCCGCGGCCGGCAGGGTGTACGCCTCCAGCACGGTCACCCCGCCGGCGGCGAGCAGCACCCACGCACCGAGCAACTCGCTGCCCGCGGCGATGGCGGCGAACCGCCACCGTCGACCGGCCGGCTCCCCCCGGCGCAGCAGCCGCAGCGCGACGGCCGCACCCCACAGCACGCAGACGGTCGCGAGCTGCTGCGCCACCTCGACGGTGAGCGCCGCAGCCACCCCCGCCACCGCCTGCGCGGCGGCATCCAGCACGCGCCCGACCGGTGCCCGCCGCCGGCTGGACGTGGCCGCGGCGGCGAGGACCAGCACGGCCACCCCCAGCAGCGGGTACGCCGCCGCCCGCAACCCCAGCCCGTTGGCGAGCGGAGCTGTCACCGCCAGCGCGCACGCCGCTCCCACGGCGGCGACGCTTCCGACGACGCGCACCTCGACCATCCGCGCTCCGACGGCGACGACCACCGCCGTCACCAGAAGCGTGCCCTCGGCCGCGAGCGTGCCGGACCTGGTGGCCAGGAGCACCGCCACGCCCGCCGCGGCCAACACCGCTCCCACCGGCACGGCGATCGACGCGAGCCCCGGACGGGGCGCCACCAGGGCGGCGAGCAGCAGCGTGGACACCCCGACGAGCAGGGTGGCGGCCGGCAGCACCGGCCAGGGCACACCGATCGCGACGAGCAGCACCGGCAGCGCGGCGGCGGCGAACGGCAGGCCGGCCAGCAGCGCTGGGCGCACCCGCCGACCGGCCAGCGCCGCGGCCACCGCCAACCCGACAAGCGCCAGCCCGGTGGGGAACAGCCCCCGATCGGCGGTCGCGGTCGGCGCCCCGGACCAGACCGGTTCCCAGATGCCGTACGGAAAGACCAGCGCGATGAGGATCGTCGGCAGCGCGGCCAGCACCGCGACCCCCGCCAGCACGGCACCCGACGCCCTCAGCAGACCCCCGATCGCCGACGGCCCCCCGACAGCCGTCTGCTTTGCGGGATCGTCCGGCTCGTCGCCGAGCGCCGGCAGGCCCCAGCGGGCGACGAGCGCGACGCCCAGCGCCGCCAGCGCGGCGTACAGCGTCACGGGTTCGTTCCCCGCCGCCACCAGTGGCGCGACCCCGGCCGCGAGCACCGCGACCACGGCGCCCGGCACCGCGTACTCGATCAGGTCGACCCGGTGGCGACGCACCGCGAGCGTCGCGACCAGCGACAGCCCGGCGGCGATCAGCGCGGCCCGGGCCTGCCACCAGGGCTGCGCGCCGGCCGCGAAGAGCGCCACCGCGGCGATGGCGGGCAGCGCCAGGTGCGCGGCCAGCAGACCGACACCCGCCACCCATCGGTACGGCCCGTCGGCCGTCCGCACCGCCAGCGCCACCCCGAGCACGGTGCTGATGCCCAGCACCACCACGACGCCGAGCGGATCGGCCAGGGCCACCAGCAGCGCGTGCCCGATCAGAACGGCGCCGCCGGCCGCCCAGCCGAGCAGGGTGGCCGGTCGGGTCGTCGGGCGGGCCAGTACGGCGAGCACCAGGGCTACCCCGCCGGCCAGGTCCACGGCCACCACCGTCGCCCACGACGCTGTCCAGCCGATGGGCACGGCGAGCAGCACCACCACCGCGCCGGCCGTAGCCAGCCCCGCCCACCCGCGGCGGGGCAGCAACGACGCGGCCGCGCCCAGCGCCAGCGCCACGGCGGGCGCCACCTGCCAACCCCAGCTCAGATCCGGCCCCCACCCGGCCCCGTGCCAGGGCGGCAGCGACCGGGCGGCGGCGGCCACCGCCAACACACCGGCGATCGCCACGGCGACCTGCGCCGCACCGGCCGCGACCAGCAGCGCGCCGGCGCGCGGCCCGGGACGCCAGCCGGTCGGCAACAGCCGTACCGCCCCGGCCAGGACGAGCGCGACCGTCGCCACCGCGAGCAGCAGCAACGACGGCCGCAGCTCACCCACCGGGCGCAGCAGCGCGGCGGCGAGCACCGGCATCAGCAGGCCGGCGGCCACCGCCCGCGACGCCGTGCCGCCGACCAGCAACGCCGCGACGAGCCCGGTCACCGCGACCAGCAGCATCGGCACGCCGGCCAGCAACGGCGACCCCGCCGACCGCCCCAGCACCAACGGCACCAACGCACACGCGCCCGCGCCGACCAGCGCGCCGACGTGACCCAGCCCGGCGAGCACCCGACCGGCGAGCCGGCGTGCGTCGTCCCCATCGCGCAGCGCGACCAGCACCGCCAGATTCAGCACGGCCACCCCGAGCAGCACCAGCACCCAGCCGTCCGCGCCGGGCTCGGCCTGCGCCGCGAGCAACGGCAGCACCGGTTGCGCGACCACGAGGCCGGCGAACCAGGGCCCGGTCAACCCGCTCAACCGGCCGTACGCCACGAAGACCGCCGCGCTGGCCCCCCCGACCAGCGCGGCGTATCGGGTGCCCGGCCATCCGGCCACCTGGCCCAGGTTCACCGACCAGGCGGCGTACCCGTCCAGCAACACCAGCAGCAGCCCCACCGCGGCGAACGTCTCCGCCGTACCCCGCAACCCCCGGCGGACCGCCAGCAGCGGGCCGGCCAGGACGAGCGCCGTGACCGCCGCCAGGATCAGCGCCCGGCCACCGACCCCCACGGACGCCCAGGCCACCGCCGTGAAGACCACGGCCGCGGTGCCGAGCAGAAGTCCACCGAGGACGAACAGCAACCCCTGGACCGTCCGGGTCGAGGTCTCCGCCGCGCCGGGCCGCGCGTGCTCCCCCGCGCCACCGGGCGACGCCGACGCGACGACCTGCGCCGGCCCGACGACCGGTGCCCCCGCCGCCAGCCCCGCGCGGACGACCGCCGCCAGCTCGGCCCGCCGCCGCGAGGTGGCCGCCAACAGACCAGCCAACTCGGTGTACGTCCGGCGGGCCCGCTCCACCTCCGGACCGAGCCGATCCACCTCCCGCCCCAGTCGGACCACCTCGGCCGCGACCGGGTCCGGCGGGCGGCGGCAGCCGGCGCAACCGGCGGTCAGGTCGGCCGGGGCGCCGCAGGCGGGGCAGGGATAGCGGGTGTCGTCCACCCGGTCATCATCGAAAACCGACGGCGGACGGCCCAGAGTGCGCGTACCTAGGGTCGGGTGTGGTCGTGCACCCAGGCCGCGTACCCGGGATCACCACTGTCCACCCGCGACACCAGGATCTCCGGGACCTCGTACGGGTGGCTGGCCCGGATCTGGTCCACCAGCGCGGCCAACCGATCCGGCGCGGTCTTGAACTGCACGGACCACTCGGTGCTCGTCTCCACCCCGGAGCGCCACCAGTAGGTGCTGTCCACCTGACCGCCGACCTGGGCACAGGCGGCGAGCCGCCCGGCGACGGCCGCGGCCGCCAGCACGTCCGCAACCGAACGCGCATCCACCACCGTCGTCACCACGCAGATCTGGTCCACGAGCGCACCCTACGCGGCGCTGTCCCGATTGGCCGCGATCCACGTGTCAATCTGCGCCCACCAGTCGAAGAGCCAGTCGATGCGTTGCTGCCGGTCGGTCGGCACCTCCTCCGGGGGCACCGACCAGAACCGCATCACGATCTGCTTGTCCATGGGCAGCTCCCGCCACACGTCGGCGACGGTGCGCATCCGGTCGAGTCCGGTGTGGGCGACGAAGATGACCCCGGCGTCCGGGGCGGCGTCCAACGCGGCGAGCACCCCACCGGGCTGCGGGGCGAGCACGTGGCGCATCCGTTCCGCGCGCTGCGCCATCCGTTCCAGGCCGAGGGACCGCAGCCGGGCGATGGCCCGCAGTCGGCGCTTGGGGGTGAAGTTGCCGCCCTCCGGGAAGATCACGAAGGCGTCGTTGTCGTCAAGGCCGGTGGCGAGGTGCCCGACCTGGCGTACCGTCTCCTCGCCGCGCTCCGGTGTGGGCGCGATGAACCGGTTGGGCAGGCGGTTGAGCAGCACGTCGATCGCCGGATCCCACTGGAGACTGTCCTTGAGCACGATCCGCGGCTCCCGGTTGAACCAGTTGACCAGACCGTGGATCAGGATGAACGAGTCACCCGGCCCGGCGTGCCGGCAGAGCACCAGCTCGGGCCGACCGGGCAGCGCGGTGTCCGGGTCCGTGCCGACCACGTCGATGTGCAGCCGCAGCGACCAGCGGGCCTGCCAGAACAGCACCCGCAGGAACCAGCCGGCCAGCACGTAGTGCGCGCGCTGGAAGGCCGGGGACCGGCTGCGCCAGCCGAACCCGGACGCCAGCCACAGGACGAACAGCGCGAGCAGCGCGGCAGCGTCCCAGACCAGGTAGACGCAGCCGATCCAGAGCAGACGCAGGGGGCGTAGCCGGCCCGGGACCAGCGGCGAGACGGCCGCCGCGAGCAGCGCCCAGACCGGCAGCGTGGTCACCACGGCGATCGCGAGCAGCACCACGCCGGGGGCGATCAGCAGCCGCCGCAGCCACCTGGGGGGCAGCGGCATCAGCGCTCCACGTGGGTGGCGAGGTAGCGGCGCGAAGCGGTGTACGCCCGGCTGATCCGCCGTCCCACCGCCGCGATGTCCCGGTACGCCCACGGCGTGTCGTCGCGTGGGTTCAGCCCACCGGTCGGCAGGACGTGCACCTCCACCCCCTCGGGCAGCGCGGCCATCTCGCGGAAGAAGCGGTGCCGGCGGGATATCTCGAACGCGACCTGGGCGATCTCCCACGGTCGCCGGGGTGGCGTCAGCTCCCGTTCGATCCGGCCCACCTGGAGGACGAAGATCTGGCCGGCGCCCGCGGCCACCGCCTCGCCGATCGGGATGGAGTTGACGATGCCGCCGTCGACGTAGTGCGCGCCGTCAATCTCGGTGGGCGGGAGCAGGCCCGGCACCGAGGCCGACGCCAGCACGGCCGGCACCACCGGGCCGCTGGAGAACCAGTGCTCGGCGGCCCGCTCGATGTGCGCGGCGCAGCAGCGGAACGGCACCCGCAGGTCGGCGAAGGTGGTGTCGGCGCCCAGTTCGGATTCCAGCAGCCGGCGCAGCGGCCGGGGCGAGTGCAGGTGGGTGCGGGCGGCGAAGCGGCGCAGTTGCCGGGCGACCGAGTCGCCGTACACCTCGCTGGCCTCGGGTGAGGCCCAGAGCCGCACCAGCCGGTCGGTCACCGCCTCGGACGGGTCGGCGGCGACCAGCGCGCCGTTGACCGCGCCGATCGAGGTGCCGAGCACCATGTCGGGTTGGATGCCAGCGCGGAACAGGGCCCGCAACATGCCCACCTCGACTGCGCCGAGCACCCCTCCGCCACCGAGAACGAACGCCACCGGTCCCCCCGCCATGTCCTCATCCTGGCACGCGCCCGCCGCCACCAGTCGGCCGCCGCCCACCGGGCGGTGGGCGCACCCCGCCCGCCGTCCGCCACCATCGGGCACATCGGCCGTTGACAGGCAGGACACATTCGCGCAACCTGATACGGCTCCCACCCCCGAGGGCAGGTGCGATCCGTGAAGGCAGCGCTGCATCCGGGCCGATTGCTGGCCCGCAGGTACCGACTCATCGACCAGATCGGCTCCGGCGGCATGTCGGTGATCTGGCGGGCGCGGGACGAGGTGCTCGACCGCGTCGTGGCGCTCAAGGTGCTCGCGCCGTCACTCGCCGCCGACGCGCGGTTCCGCGACATGGTGCGGGAGGAGGCGCGCGCCGCCGCCCAGTTGGTGCACCCGCACGTGACGGCGGTGCACGACTACGGCGAGACGGTCGACCCGGACGGGACCATCACCTCGTTCGTGGTGATGGAGCTGCTCAGCGGCGAGGAGCTGGAGCTGCGGCTCACCGAGGGCCCGCTGCCGTGGCCGGAGGCGGTCGAGCTGGGCGCCCAGGTCGCGGACGCGCTGGCCGCCGCGCACCGGCTGGGCATCGTGCACCGCGACATCACCCCGGCCAACGTCATGATGACCGCGATGGGGGTGAAGGTCCTCGACTTCGGCATCGCCACCCGGATCGGCGCCCCGGACGAGGACGAGGACGGCGGCACCTTCGGCACCCCGGCGTACGTGGCCCCGGAACGGCTCCATGGCGCACCCGCCCAGCCGGCCACCGACGTCTACTCGCTCGGCGTGCTGCTGCACGAGGCGTTGACCGGCCGGGTGCCCTACCCGGCGGACACCTGGGAGCAGCTCAGCGCCGCGCTGGCCGGCGGCCCGGCGCCGACCCTGGCCGACGTGCCGGAGCTGCCCGCGGCGGTGGCCCGGATCTGCCTGCGGAGCCTCTCCCGGGACCCGGCGGACCGGCCGACGGCCCGGCAGCTCGCCACCGAGCTGCGCGGCCACCACCCGCCGCCCGACCCACCGACCGCCACGATCCGGGTGCCCACCCTGGCCCTGCCGCCGTCGACGACGACCCCGCCGCTGAGCGCCGCGGGGACGGCGCACGCGGGCGACGCGACGGCACCGCTGGCGGACGAGGTGACGGCGCTGTCCGGTGCGGGGCCCGGCCGGTCCCGCCGGCGGGTGGCGCTGCTGCTCCTGATCCCGGTGTTGCTGGCCGTCGGTGTGGCGCTGGCCGGTGCGGCACTGCTGCCCGACCGGCAGCCGGATCGCCGGGCCCAGCCGTCGGCCGGCCCGGCGACGCCCGTGCCGCCCGACCCGCCGACCGACCCGCCGGCCACCGAGCCGTCCCGGCCGACCCCGGCACCGTCGTCGCCACCGGCCACCCGCGCGCCCACCGGCGAGCCGGGCACCCTCGTGGAGGCCGCCAACCGTGTCGACGGGCTGATCGACGCCGGCCTACGCGACGGGGAGATCCGCGACGATGTCGGCCTCGACCTGCGCAACGAGCTGCGCAACCTGCTGGCCGCCGCCGGCTCCGGCCGGGACGAGCTGGCCCGACCGGTGGCCCGGCTGCGCGAGAAGGTCACGGTCCGGCTGGGCGAGGGGGCGATCAGCCCGGCGTACGCGCAGCGGCTGGACGCCGCCATCGCCGAGCTGGGCGCGGCCCGGGTCTGACCCGGGGCGACACCGTCAACGGACCGCGACGGGGGCCGTCTCGCGGGCAGCGGGCCGCCCGAGGGCGAAGCGCCGGTAGACGTCCTCATAGCCGTACGCCATCCGCTCGACCGAGAAGTTCTCGGCGACGTGCGCCACACAGTCCAGCGGGTCCAGCTCCCGAACGGCCAGCAGTGCGGCGGGCAGCTCGGCGGGCTGCCGACAGACCAGCCCGGTGATCCCGGGTCGAACCAGTTCGGGCACCGCGCCCCGGTCGAGCGCGACCACCGGCGTACCCGTCGCCATCGCCTCCACCATCACCATGCCGAACGGCTCCTCCCACTGGATCGGCATGATCAGGCAACGGGCGTCGACGAGCATCCGCAGGGTCTCGGCGCGGTCGGCGTTGAGCACGACGGACACGTCCTCGTCGACCAGCGGCGCGACCACCTGCTCGAAGTAGCGCCGCTCAGCCGGCTCGTTGCACTTGCCGGCCAGCAGCAGCGGCAGGCCGGCCTCCCGGCAGGCGCGGATGGCGATGTCCGGGCCCTTGTCCGGGCTGAACCGGGCCAACCACAGCACCGGCCCTGGGCCGGGCGCGGTCTTGCGCGGGAAGCCACGCAGGTCCAGTGCGTTGTGCACGGTGCCGGCCCAGGGCAGGCTCGGGTTGAGTCGGCGCTGCGCGTGCGAGATGGCCACCAGGGCGACGTCCTCGCCGGCCTCGCCGAGCACGTCGCCGTACTCCCCCACCGGGTTGCCGTGCACCGTCGCCACCGTCGGCACGGACCGGCGGCCGGCCACGAGCGGGCCGATCGTGGTGTGGTCGTGGATCACGTCGAAGTCGGCCGGCGTGATCATGCGGTTCACCCGGGCCAGGTGCGCAAGCTCCGGCAGCGACTCGCCGAGCCGCTCGTACTGGACCTCGGCGACGGTGGAGACGAAGCCGCTGGCGTCGGTGCCGTGCTGCTCGCCGGCACCGAACAGCGTCACCGCGTGGCCGTGCGCGGACAACTCGTCCACCAGGCAGGCCACCACCTGCTCCAGGCCGCCGTAACCGGGCGGCGGCACGGACAGCCATGGCGGGACCACCATCGCTATGCGCAACGGCCGCTGCGGCGAGCGGTCGGCGGGCGGGTGGTTCACGGCCACGAGTCCTCCCCGTTGATCCCCGATCGGGTATCGCCGTCGGTCGGCATGGTCCGCGCCGGTTTCCCCACCCGACCTCCGGTAAACCGGACAAGACGGGCGCCTACCCGCCGACCAGGAGTTGGTCGTGCACGGCTCGTACGCCCGGCGCCGACCACGCCACCCGATCCACCTGGTCCCGTTCCCACCACGAGCGGACCACCCCGGCGAGGACCAGCGTGTCGCCGTCCACCTCCACCGTCACCCGCTCGGCGCCGAGCGTGCGCGCCAGGGCACGTCGGACGTCCTGCCGCAGCCGCTCGCCGGCCGGTGGCGCGGACGGCCGCACCTCGACCAGGTTGGTGATTCCCCGTACCCCGTCCAGCCGGCGCAGCTCCCCCTCGGCGGCCCGGCGCTGCCACCCGAACTCGACCTCGCCGCGCAGCATCAACCAGCCGTTGGCGACGGTGACGTCCAGCCGTTCGGCGGGCACGAAACTGTCCCACTCCAGGGCCCGGGCCGCGGCGAGGGCGATATCGCCGTCGGTACGCCCCGGTGTCCCCGGCAGGCGTACCTCGATCTCGTCGGCCACCACGCGTACCCCCCGCACCCGTTGGGCGCAGCGGGTCGCCGCCCACGCACGGGCCGCGCCGTCCACGAAACCGGTCAGGGTGACCACTCCCTGGTCGACGGCCACCCCGATCTCGTTCGGTCGCAGCCGCGGATCCCAGGCCAGCTCGGCCAGGACCTCGCGCTGGATCCACTCGTCGTCGTCGACATCCACCCTGCTCACGGCCCACCCCCCGTACGCTCGCCGGCTCGCCTGCCGACCGTGCCGCTCGCACGGGTGACGGCGGTTCACCCCAAGAGGGTGAACCGCCGTCCGGGCGGAAAAAAGCGGCGGGTGACGGAGCCGACCCCCTCGGCCCCGCCACCCGCCGCCGGAGGGAGGAGGCAGGTTCAGTTGTCGGTCAGGACGTCTCGGCGAGCGTCACGGTCGCCGTCTTCTCGGCGCCGTTGCGCTTGAAGTGCACCTCGACCCGGTCGCCGACCTTGCCGGCCTGCACCGCGCCGACCAGGTCGTCGGAGTCGTTGATCACCTTGTCGCCGAAGCGGGTGACCACGTCGCCGCGCTGCAGGCCGGCCTTCTCGGCGGCGCTGCCCGCGGTGACCGAGGCGATCAGCGCGCCGCCGCCCTCGGCCTGGTTGACGCCGACCCCGAGCGACGGGTGGCTGACCTTCTCGCCGCGCTGGAGCTTGCCGGCGACGTCCTTGGCCTTGTTGCTGGGGATGGCGAAGCCGACGCCGATGTTGCCGGTGCTCTGCCCGGAGGTGGCGATGGCGGTGTTGACGCCGATCACCTCACCCCGGGTGTTGACCAGCGCGCCACCGGAGTTGCCGGGGTTGATCGGCGCGTCGGTCTGCAGCAGCCCGGAGATCGAGCTGACCGCCTGGCTCTGCTGGTTCGGGTCCTGCTGCTGGCCCTCGCCGGCCCGGATGGTGCGGTCCCGGGCGCTGAGGATGCCCGCGGTCACCGAGCCCTGGAGGCCGAGCGGGCTGCCCAGGGCGAGCACCTGGTCGCCGACCTGCATGGCGTCGCTGTCGCCGAACGTGGCCGGCTTGAGGTCGCTCACCCCGTTGGCCTTGACCACGGCCAGGTCGGTCTTCGGGTCGGTGCCGACGATCTTCGCCTGGGCGTTCTTGCCGTCGGCGAAGACGACCTGCACGGTGTCCCCGCTGGCGGAGGCGACCACGTGGTTGTTGGTGAGCACGTAACCGTCGGCGCTGAGCACCACGCCGGAGCCCTCGCCGCTGTCGGTGGCGATGGAGACGACGCTGTCCTGTACGGACGCGGCGATCTTCGGCAGGTCGGCGCTGTTGAGCACGGGAGCCGCGGAGTAGGTGCGGGTGACGCCGCCGTTGTCGCCGTCGAGGGCGAGCGCGAGCGCCCCACCGGCGACGCCGGAGCCGAGCATCAGGGCGAACACCGCGACGCCGGCGCCGGCGAACTTGGCGATCCGGCCCGGCCGGGGCCCGGCGCCGGGCGGCGTGG
The DNA here is from genome assembly GCF_040608335.1 of Micromonospora sp. NPDC005194. Taxonomy (NCBI): domain Bacteria; kingdom Bacillati; phylum Actinomycetota; class Actinomycetes; order Micromonosporales; family Micromonosporaceae; genus Micromonospora; species Micromonospora sp. NPDC005194. Next base: position 103,486 of record NZ_JBEXIA010000003.1, read on the forward strand.
CCTGCGGACCCCAGGGCGGCACGGGCTGCCCCGGCTGGTGCTGCGGGTGCTGCTGGTGCTGGGCGTGCTGGGGGTAGGCCGCGCCCGGCTGGCCCCCGCCGGCCCAGCCGGACTGCTGGCCCGCGTGCCAGCCGGCGCCCGGGTACTGGCCGGCGGCCGGCTGCGGGTAACCGGAGTAGCCGGGCTGGCCCGGGTAGCCAGGCTGGCCGGAGTGGCCGGGCGCCGGGTGGCCGGAGACCGGGTACGGCGGCGCGGATCCACCGGCGGCGGCCGGCGTCTCGTACCCCGTGGGCTGGCCCACGGTCGGCGGCTCGTACCCGGTCGGTTGCCCGGTGTGGGGGGCGGACCCGATCGGTCCGTCGGGAGCGGCGGACACGGCCGGAGTGGCGACGGTGGGCGCGGTGTCCCCGTCGGTCGAGACGACCGGAACGGGGGTGGTCGGAGAGTCGGACTGCGCGCGCGCGTCGCGCGGCAGCTCGGCGGTGGGGTGCGACGGCTCGGCGTCGGTGGGGGCCGGCCGGCGCTGCGGGTCGGACTCGAACTCGGTCATGGGACTACCTTCTCCCCCGGCACTGCAACCAACCTGGAACCGTCCTGGAAGTTGGCTGAAAGTCACTCGCCCGGGTCGTCGCCCTTGGGCACCTGCGGCAGCCGGACCCGGAAGGTGGCTCCGCCACCGGGTGTCTCGAGCACCTCGACCGAGCCGTGGTGGGCGGCCACCAGCGCCGCCACGATGGCCAGGCCGAGGCCGGTGCCGGTGTTGCCGTCGGCCCGTCGGGTCCGGGCCGCGTCGGCCCGGTAGAACCGCTCGAAGACCCGCTCGGACTGTTCCCGGGAGAGACCGGGGCCGGTGTCTACCACCTCCACGACGGCGAGGTTGCCCGGCTCGGCGCGCAGGCGCACGCTGACGTCGGCTTCCGGCGGGGTGTGGGTCAGCGCGTTGGTCACCAGGTTGCCGATGATCTGCCGCAGCCGCGCGTCGTCGGCGTAGACGACGAGCGGGCCGGAACCGGGCTCGATCTCCAGCTCGATCCGCCGGTCCGGGGCGATCGCGCGCGCCGCCTGCACGGCGTCGGAGGCCAGCACCGGCAGCTCCACCGGGGCCAGCGAGAGCGGGCGTTCCCGGTCCAGCCGGGCGAGCAGCAGCAGGTCCTCCACCAGCAGACCCATCCGGGCGGCCTCGTCCTCGATGCGGCGCAGCAGCCCGGCGGTCTGCTCCGGCGCGCGGGCCGCGCCCTGGCGGTACAGCTCGGCGAAGCCACGGATGGTGGTCAGCGGGGTGCGCAGCTCGTGCGAGGCGTCCGCCACGAACTGCCGCATCCGCTCCTCGGAGCGTCGGGCCCGCGCCTCGGACGCCTGGGCGGCGGCGGCCGCGTCCCGGGCGGTGCTCTCCGCCGAGCGGGCCGCCGTCTCCGAGGCCGCCCGGGCGGTGAACGCCGCCTCGATCTGGGTGAGCATCGCGTTCAGCGCGCGGGAGAGCCGGCCCAGCTCGGAGGTGGGATGCTCGTGGCCCTCTTCGGGGTCGGGCACCCGGCGGGTCAGGTCGCCGCCGGCGATGGCGGCGGCGGTCCGTTCGATCTCCACGAGGGGCTTGAGGCTGGTCCGCACGATCGCCGCGCCGACCGACGCGAGCAGGATCAGCACCGCCCCGCCGACCAGCAGGTCGATCCAGGCCAGCCGCTTGACGGCGAGGTCGACGTCGGTCAGGTGCTCGCCGATCGCCGCCATCTGACCGCTGGGTAGCTCCGTGTAGAGCATCCGCCAGCGCACCGAGCTGTCCCGGGCGCGAACGGTGAACGGATCACCGTGGCTCTGCTCCTGCGTCTGGAACCCGGCGGCGTCGCTCGGCCACGGCGGCAGATCGCTCACCGAGAAGCGAGAATCGTCGTAGACGGAGATCTGCACCTTGCCGGTGGTCGGGCTGGTCAACACCACCAGGTAGTCGCTCGGCAGCGAGACACCTGTCGACTTCGGCGTGATGGACTGAATCCGGTTGGCCGAGTCCCGCAGTTCGAGGTCGATCTGGCCGACCAGATAGCTGTGCAGGAAGTACGCGGTCGAGACACTGATCACCACCAGGGCACCGGAGACCAGCGCGAGCACCGAGGCGACCAGCTTCACCCGCAGCGGTACGCCCCGCAGCCGCCCCTTGGCCTGCTGGACCGCGTTCACGCCGCCGGCTTGCGCAGCACGTACCCCACGCCGCGGAGGGTGTGGATCAGCCGAGGCTGGGTGGTGTCGACCTTGCGCCGCAGGTAGGAGATGTAGGACTCGACGATGTTGTCGTCACCACGGAAGTCGTAGTTCCAGACGTGGTCGAGGATCTGCGCCTTGGACAGCACCCGGTTGGCATTGAGCATCAAATAGCGCAGCAGCTTGAACTCGGTCGGCGAGAGCTGCACCCGCTGCCCGGCCCGGTGCACCTCGTGGGTCTCCTCGTCCAGCTCCAGGTCGGCGAAGGTGAGCCGGGACGGGGCCTGCTCGCCGGTGGTGGTGCGGCGCAGCACGGCGCGAATCCGGGCGGTCAACTCCTCCAGGCTGAACGGCTTGGTGACGTAGTCGTCGCCGCCCAGGGTGAGCCCGCGGATCTTGTCGTCGGTGGCGTCCCGGGCGGTCAGGAACACCACCGGGGTACGCGTGCCGCCCTCGCGCAGCATCCGGATGACCTCGAAGCCGTCCAGGTCCGGCAGCATGACGTCGAGCACGACCAGGTCGGGCCGGTGGTCCTTGGCGGCGTTGAGGGCCGCGCTGCCGCTGGTCGCGGTGGCCACGTCGAAGCCCGCGAAGCGCAGGCTCGCGGAGAGGAGTTCGAGGATGTTGGGGTCGTCCTCGACGACGAGAAGTCGCGCCTCGGTCTGGGTAGCGGGCATGGGCCCAATCATCGGTGACCTCACTGCACCGGCGCTGGACGCTCGCTGGAAAAAACCTGTGAGTCGCCGGGGCGGGCGGGCGGACGTCAGCGCAGCAGCCGGCGCAGCCCGTCCAGGGCGCCGTCGAGCAGCCGGATCGCCGTGCGCAGTTGAGTGTCGCTGAACTGCCGCGCCCGCGCCAGACGGCTCACCTCGGCGGTGAACGAGGCCAGCCGCTGATCGAACTCGTCGAGCAGGGCGGCGCGCGGCACGTCGGCCGACGGGGGCCGGTACGGCGACGCGGGCGGCTCCCACCGCGTACGCCGGGTCTGCCGGGTGGCCTCGCTCAGCTCCCGCTTGAGGTCGCGCGTCGAGCCGCGCACCTCGCTGCGGATCTCGCCGGCCAGGGTGGAGAGATCCGCCACCGAGGCCGCGATGTCCGCTTCCAACGCGGTCAGCTCACCGGCGCGCTGGCGCAGCTCGGCGAGGCCGGCGTCGGTGATGGCGTACGTCTTGCGGCCCCCGGCGGCGGTGTGGCTCACCAGCCCCTCGGCCTCCAGCCGTTGCAGTCGGGGGTAGATGGTGCCGGCGCTGGGCGCGTAGAGCCCGAGGAACCGGTCCTCCAGGAGGCGGATCAGCTCGTAGCCGTGCTTGGGGCCGTCGTCGAGGAGCTTGAGCAGGTAGAGCCGGAGCCGCCCGTGGCTGAACACGGCGGTCACGGCAACTCCTCCTCGTCGGCGGTCACCGGTCGGGCGAGGAGCGAAATGCTCCCCGACGTCGCGGAGGCCCAGAGCTTACCTTCGCCGGCGCCGAGCACCCCCTCGCTGCTCGGAAGCGGGAATCGCGAGTTGCGCACCTGCGGGAAGCCGCTGGTGATCCGACCGGAGGCGGTGTTCAGCCGGACGGCGAGGTCGCTGTCCTCGCGGACCCGGACGGTGATGCTGCCCGAGATGGTGGTGAGCCGGATCTCGCTGCGTCGGGGGTTGTCCAGGTCGCAGGTGATGGCGCCGGAGACGGTCTGCGCCCGTACCCGGTCGGCGGCGCTGTCGGCGAGGGTCACCTCCCCGGAGACGGTCTCCAGGGTGAGGTCACCGCGCACGCCGAGCGCCTCCACCGGCCCGGAGGTGATCTTCGCGGAGGTGCTGCCGCGCAGGCCCATCAGGGTGATCTGGCCGGAGACGACGTGGGCCGTGGTCTGCCGCCGCAGACCGGAGGCGACCAGCGACCCGGAGACCAGGTCCAGGTCGGCGAGGACATCGGCGGGCACGGCGACGGAGACGTCCACCCGCGGATAGCGGTGGATCATCTGGAACCACCGCAGGACCTCCGACCAGCCGTGGCCGCGTTCCTGACGGATGGTGAGCCGGCCGTCGGAGTGGTCGATCAGGACGGGCCGACGGCCGACCTGGGTGACGTCGATCCGGGTCGGGCCGTCGGTGGCGACCACGTTGAGTCGTCCACTGATCAGGCGGACGTCCAGCCGGGTGACCGGGCCGTCCACGGTGAGCCGCTGCGGGCTGCCGACCGTCCATCCGGCCATGACGTCCTCCCCTCGGCGACGCGCCCACGCGCGCCGACGAGGAAACCCTAACGCGATACATCGCGACACACAAGACTGTCGCGAGTCGTCACCGCGACCCTGACCACGGCGCCAGCCACCAGCCCCGGCCTTCCAACGACGAGGGGAAGGGATGCTCCGGTCGCCTCCTTTGCTCTGCTTCAACCCAGGCAACACAAGCGGGCCGCAAGTGTTGCGTGGGTTGAAGCAGAGCAAAGGGCGATCCGACCTACTCCGGCGCCGGAATCGGCGCGTGTTCAAGCGATGAATCCTCCTCTCAGGCCGCCAGGTCCAGGTCCCGGCCGGCAGGCACCTGCGGCACGGAACCCGCCGGGGTCATGGTGGGGACCGGCCGCAGCCGGGTCCGCGTCGGGACAACCGGCATCAGGTGTACGGCAGACTCGGCGGCCCGGGCCAGCAACCGCCGGTCGGCGTCGCCAGCCGGGTGCAGCGCGGCGGCGATCGTCACCGACACCACCAGTTGCCGCGCCGCGACCACCCGAGCGACCGAGCGCAGCAGGGTGTCCGCGCCGAGGAAGGCGGCGACCGTCGTGACCGCGCCGGTGGCGGCGCACCGGTACCCGAGCCGCAGCGGCACCACCGGGCTGCCCGCGTCGATGGCGGCCTGGAACATCGCGGGCCGGAAGCCGCCCCCGGGGCGGCACCCGTCCGCGCCGTCCCCGGCACACCAGGTCGTACCCTCGGGAAACACCGCGACCGACCGGCCGGCGCGCAGCGTGTCGGCGAGCCGGCGCACGGTTGCCGGCAGCGCCCGCGGCCGGGACCGGTCCACGAAGACCGTGCCCGCCGCCGCGGCGAGCAGCCCGACCACCGGCCAGGACCGGATCTCCCGCTTCGCCACCATGCGGGTGGGCGCGACCGCCAGGACGGCGAGGATGTCCAGCCACGAGACGTGGTTGGCGACCAGCAGCGCGCGCCGCCGGGGCAGCCGACCCCGGATCACCAGCCGGACGCCGAACGCGCGAACGGTGCCGCGGGCCCAGCCGCGCAGCACCGCCTGCCGCTCACGTGCCGGCAGCACGGGCAGCAGCACCGCCACTCCCACCCCGGCCAGCAGCATCCCGCTCGCCGCGACCAACCGGAGCACCCGGCGAACCACCGGCACCGTGGGCACCTCGCCGGCCGCCGGCAGGCAGTCGTCGTCGCAGCCCGAGAAGGGCCGCCACAGGTCCCGCGCTCCGAGGGTCACCGCTGGTCCCCGCCCAGGAAGTGCCGCAGGTAGCGCGGGTTCATCCGGTCCAGGGAGAAGAGCACGTAGAAGTCCGCGCACCCGAAGTCGGGGTCGTACGCGGGCTCACCGCAGATCCACGCGCTGAGCCGCAGGTAACCACGCAGCAGCGGCGGCGCCGCCACCCGAGCGGCCGGGTCGGTGGCGCAGGCCGGGGCAGCCGGGGCGGCGGCCGGCTCGGCGAACCACGGGCGCAGTGGGCGCACCCGCAACGGCGGGGGCGACAGGTGCCGGGCCTGGGCCTGGGCCCACACCCCGGCGACCGTCCGACCACCGTCGTCGACCGGCACCGAGGCGCAGCCGCCGAGCCAGCGGGAGCCGCGCAGGTGCAGGTAGCGGGTGAGCCCCGCCCACATCAGGTTGATCACCGCACCGGAGCGGTGGTCCGGGTGCACGCAGGACCGACCCGTCTCGACGAGGTCGTCGCGCAGTGGGTCCAGCGCGCCGAGGTCGAACTCGTCGTCGGCGTACCGCCGGCCGGTACGCCCCGGCGGCAACAACCGGTACGTGCCGACCACCTGCCCGGTGCTGTCCTCGCGGACGATGAGGTGGTCGCAGTGGACGTCGAAGGGGTCCACGTCCAACCCGGCGCCGCCGGGTGCGAGGGTGGCACCCAACTCGGTGGCGAACACCTCGTGACGCAGGCGTTGCGCGGCCGCGACCTGGGTGGGGTCGTCGGCGATCAGCAGGGTGTATCCGCTGGTCGTCAGGGGTGCGCCAGCGACATGCAGAACGGCCATGGGATCTGTGTAGGTGCCCCGGGTTGCCATCGGATCGCACCACTGGTGTCGATCGGATGAACGCCGGCCGGCGGATGCCTCCGACCCGGTCCGTGCGAGGCTGCCCAGCGGGCCGGCGACGGCGCCGCCCCACGCCACACGGAGGTCGCCCATGCGCATCGAGTCCCGCTACAACGGGCCCACCGGCTCGGGCAACGGCGGCTGGAGCGCCGGCCTCTTCGCCGCCGCCGCCGGTGGATCCGGACCGGTGGAGGTGACGCTGCGTCGGCCACCGCCGCTGGAGACGGCGCTGAGCCTGGTCGACGGCGAGGTCCGGGACCCGGCCGGCGAACTGGTGGCCGAGGTCCGCCCCGCCGGTGTCGTGGACGCCGTCGTGCCGCCGGTCGACCGGGAGACGGCGGTGCAGGCGTCGACCCGCTACCCCGGGTTCGTCGAGCATCCGTACCCCGAGTGTTTTGTCTGCGGTCCGAGCCGGAACGACGGGTTGCGGATCTTCCCCGGCCGGTTGCCGGACGGCCGGACCGCCGCGCCGTTCCGCGCACCCGAGCAGGTCAGCGATGCCACGGTCTGGGCCGCGCTGGACTGCCCCGGCGGCTGGACCGTGCTCGCGCCGGGCCGCCCGTACCTGCTCGGCCGGATCGCCGCGGTGGTCACCGCCCGGCCGGCGCCGGGCGACGAGTGCGTGGTGACCGGCGCGCTGATCGGTGTCGACGGCCGCAAGGCGCTTGTGCACACCAGCCTGTACGGCCCCGGCGGCGCGCTGCTCGGCTCGGCCCGGGCCACCTGGATCGCCCGCTGAGGACCCGCCGTCGTCCGCAGGGAGGAGACGACTCCACCCCAAGGGGGACCACGCCGTAGGGACCGAGCCTGATTGACCTTGTTGCTCGGTACCGTCACGCTGTGCCACGGCGTACCTCGACGCCACACGGGAGGAGAACGATGACTGACGGGCAGCGAAGCCCCACCAGCGACGGTCAGATCGTGGTGTCCGGTCTGACGAAGCAGTACAAGAACGTGCGGGCGGTGAACAACCTGTCCTTCACCGTGGCACCGGGGCGGGTGACCGGCTTCCTCGGCCCGAACGGCGCCGGTAAGACCACCACGCTGCGCATGCTGCTCAACCTGGTCACGCCGACCGGGGGCACCGCCACCATCAGCGGGCAGCGCTACGCCGATCTCGCCGACCCGCTGCGGCACGTCGGCGCGATCCTGGAGGCGTCCAGCGCGCACAAGGGCCGCACCGGCATCAACCACCTGCGGGTGATCTGCGCGGCGGCCGGCCTGCCCAAGTCCCGGGCCGACGAGGCGCTGGAGCTGGTCGGGTTGACCCCGGCGGCGAAGCGCAAGTTCAAGGGCTACTCGCTGGGCATGAAGCAGCGGCTCGGTATCGCCGCCGCGATGCTCGGTGACCCGCGGGTGCTGATCCTCGACGAGCCGGCCAACGGGCTGGACCCGGAGGGCATCCGGTGGATGCGCGGGTTCCTCAAGAACCTCGCCCACGAGGGCCGCACGGTGCTGGTCTCCAGCCACCTGCTGTCGGAGATGCAGCTGCTCGCCGACGACGTGGTGATCATCGCGGCGGGCCAGCTGGTCCGGCAGGGTCCGGTCGAGCAGGTGCTCGGGTCGATGGCGCAGGGCGCCCGGGTCCGGGTCCGCACCCCGCAGGCCGAGGCGCTGACCACCGCGTTGAAGGCGCAGTCGGCCACGGTCGACACCGACGAGCAGGGCATCCTGCTGGTCTCCGGGGTGGACGCCCCGACGATCGGCCGGGCCGCCCTGGCCGCCGGTGTGGAACTGCACGAACTGACCACCGAACGGCCCGACCTGGAACGGGTCTTCCTGGAGCTGACGGCCGGAAAGGCGGGCATCCGATGAACCTCGTCCGATCCGAGTTGCTCAAGATCCGTACCACCAACACCTGGTGGGTCTTCGCGCTGATCAGCCTGCCGCTGTGGGCGCTCACGCTGCTCATCAACTGGTTGCAGGCCGACGCGTTGACCAGCAACAACCTCGGCGAGGTGTCGGGCGAGCAGGCGGACCAGATCGCTGCGGCGGCCACCCCGGACGCGCTCTCGTCGAACCTGTTCACCACCGGGCAGTTCTTCGGCCTGCTGATCGTGATGCTGCTCGGCATCATCGTGGTGACGAGCGAGTTCTTCCACCAGACGGTCACCACCACGTTCCTGACCAACCCGCACCGCACCGCGGTGATGATCGCCAAGCTGGTCGCGGCGGGTGTGCTGGCGCTGCTGTTCTGGCTGGTCACCACCGTGTTCAACCTGATCGCCGGCTCGGCGGTGCTGAACGCCGTCGGGGTGGACTCACAGTTGGGCAACGACGCGGCCTGGCGGGCGATCGGGTTGAACCTGCTCGCGTACCTGCTCTGGGCGGTGTTCGGCGTCGGCATCGGCGTGCTGATCCGCAGCCAGATCGGCGCCACCGTGACCGGCATCCTGCTCTACCTGGGCGGCTCGATCGGCGCCATCCTGGTGATCACCATCCTGGCCAACCGGTGGGGTGACTGGATCAACAACCTGCAACTGCTGGTGCCGTCGCTGGCCTCGTCGCTGATGGTCACCGGGGCGGACATCCCGGGTAACCCGCCGCGCTGGGCGGGCGCCGCCGTGCTCATCGGGTACGCGGTGGTCACCGGCGTGGTCGGCACCCTGCTGATGCGTCGGCGCGACATCTCCTGACCGACGCGAGTTCCGGGGTGGCGGCGGCACGGCCGCCACCCCGGGCCGGCTCCGGCCCCGCCGGGCTGCCGGCACCTCACCCGCCCGGGCAGCCCCGGCCGCCGCTGATCGGAATGCACTGGGTGACCACCGGGTCGGGCTCCTGGTCGGCGGGAATGTGCCCGGTCAGCCCACTGGTGGTCAGGCTGGCGACCAGGGCGACCGCCACGTACAGCAGCACCGTCCCGCCGAGCGCCCCGGCGAAGTGCCGACGCCAGAGGGCCTCCCCCGCCAACCCGGCCAGCAGCAGGCCGAGCACCGGAAGCACCGCGTTGAGCACGAGCCCGGTCGTCAGCAGGGCGTCCGTGGTCGCGCCGAACGCCTGCGCCTCGTCCGCGGTCGGCGTGTACGGCCTGGCCAAGCGCCGGATCAGGCCCACCAGCAGCAGGAACGGCACCCCGTAGAGCCAGGCGAAGAAGAGCCCGCCGAGGCCGAGCCGCTTCACGAGCGACCCAGGTACACGGCGGCGCAGACCCCGACACTGAGCACCGCAGCCGTGGTGCCGGCGAGCACCGCCGAGGGGACGAGTCGGACGACCAGCGCGGTCACCAGCGCCGTCACGACCAGCAGCCCGAGGACCACCGGCGTGCCCCACACCAGAGCGACGAACACCAGCGACTCGCCCGGCGACAGGCAGCTGAACCAGGCCGCGCAGTCGTCGTGCGGCGCGCTCGGCACGCTCGTCGTGCCCACCGCCATGGCCGCGATCGCGGTGACGTACCAACCGGACGCCACCGCCATGCTCCGGCCGTAGCGCCCCCGTACCCCGTCATGATCCATGCGCCCGATCGTCGCGGACGGCGTTGGCCCGGGACATCCGTACCGGTACTCAATCTGGCGGTACCAGCCGTACCAGCCGGCGACGGGTCGCGCAGGGGTTGGTGAACTTCTGGCATCTTCTGTGAAACCGGCCACCCGACCGAGGCGGAAATGCCGCCGGGATCCTTACGGCGTAGCCTGGGAGTCGTCCTGTCCGTGGTCCATCAACTGGACGCGACGGACACCGCGTGACACATAAACCCGCGTGAAAGAGGCGATTACCGGCCGTGTCGACCCAGCAGACTTCGCAGGAGAACCCACTGGCGGGTTTCGGCCCGAACGAGTGGATCGTCGAGGAGATGTACCAGCGGTACCTCGCCGACCCAACGAGCGTCGATTCGGCCTGGCACGACTTCTTCGCCGACTACCGGCCGGCGCCCGGCGCCGGCACACCGCGCAGGGCTGAGACGTCGGGCAAGCCCGCCGCCGCGCCCGAGCCGGACGGCCAGCCGGAGCCGGCGGCCACGGTCAGCCAGCCCAGCGCCCCGGCGAAGCCGACCGCCGCCGCCAGCAAGACGGCCGCGGCGCCGTCGGCACCGGCCAAGGCCGCGCCCGCGAAGGCCACCCCGGAGAAGGCCGCACCGGCCAAGCCGGCCGCGAAGGCGGCCGCGCCGAGCGCCGACGGCCCGCAGACCACCCCGCTGCGGGGTGTCGCCGCGAAGATCGTGCAGAACATGGACGCCTCGCTGAGCGTGCCCACCGCGACCAGCGTCCGCGCGGTCCCGGCGAAGCTGCTGGTCGACAACCGCATCGTGATCAACAACCACCTCGCCCGGGGGCGCGGTGGCAAGGTCAGCTTCACCCACCTGGTCGGCTACGCGATGGTCCGCGCGCTGGTCCAGCACCCGGAGATGAACAACTCCTTCGCCGAGGCCAACGGCAAGCCGGCCGTGGTCCGCCCGGCGCACGTCAACCTCGGCATCGCGATCGACCTGGCCAAGCCGGACGGCAGCCGCAACCTGGTGGTCCCCTCCATCAAGGGCTGCGAGCAGATGGACTTCCGGCAGTTCTGGCAGGCGTACGAGGACGTGGTCCGGCGGGCGCGGCGCAACGAGCTGACCATGGAGGACTACTCCGGCACCACGATCTCGCTGACCAACCCGGGCGGCATCGGCACGGTGCACTCCATGCCGCGGCTCATGCAGGGGCAGAGCGCGATCATCGGCGTGGGCGCGATGGAGTACCCGGCCCCCTACCAGGGCATGTCCGAGGCGACTCTCGCCGAGCTGGCGGTCAGCAAGGTCATCACGCTGACCAGCACGTACGACCACCGCATCATCCAGGGCGCGCAGTCCGGCGAGTTCCTCAAGGTCATGCACGAGCTGATCCTGGGCGAGCACAGCTTCTACGACGAGATCTTCACCTCGCTGCGCATCCCGTACGAGCCGGTGCGCTGGGTGCGCGACGTGGCCGTCAACTCCGAGGGTCAGATCAACAAGACCGCCCGGGTGCACGAGCTGATCCACGCGTACCGCGTGCGCGGTCACCTGATGGCCGACACCGACCCGCTGGAATTCCACATCCGCAAGCACCCCGACCTGGACGTCCTCCAGCACGGGCTGACCCTGTGGGACCTGGACCGCGAGTTCCCGGTCAACGGCTTCGCCGGCCGCCAGCGGATGAAGCTGCGCGAGATCCTCGGCGTGCTGCGCGACTCGTACTGCCGGCGCGTCGGCATCGAGTACATGCACATCCAGGACCCGGAGGAGCGGCGCTGGATCCAGGAGCGGATCGAGCGCAAGTACGAGAAGCCGTCCCCCGACGAGCAGAAGCACGTGCTCAACCGGCTCAACGCCGCCGAGGCGTTCGAGACCTTCCTGCAGACCAAGTACGTCGGCCAGAAGCGCTTCTCGCTGGAGGGTGGCGAGTCGCTGATTCCGCTGCTGGGCGAGGTGCTCGAGTCCTCCGCCGAGAGCGGGCTGGACGAGGTCGTCATCGGCATGGCCCACCGGGGCCGGCTCAACGTGCTGGCCAACATCGTCGGCAAGCCGTACGAGAAGATCTTCTCGGAGTTCGAGGGTCACCTCGACCCGCGCTCGACGCAGGGCTCCGGCGACGTGAAGTACCACCTGGGTCAGAACGGCAAGTTCACCACCCCGGACGGCGAGCACGTCGTCAAGGTGTCCCTGGTGGCGAACCCGTCGCACCTGGAGGCCGTCGACCCCGTGCTGGAGGGCATCGTCCGGGCCAAGCAGGACCGGATCGACCTCAAGCTGGAGGGCTACACCGTGCTGCCGCTGGCGGTGCACGGCGACGCCGCGTTCGCCGGGCAGGGTGTGGTCGCCGAGACGCTCAACCTGTCGCAGCTGCGCGGCTACCGCACCGGCGGCACCGTGCACGTGGTGGTCAACAACCAGGTCGGCTTCACCACCGCCCCGGAGTACAGCCGGTCCAGCCTCTACAGCACCGACGTGGCCCGGATGATCCAGGCGCCGATCTTCCACGTGAACGGCGACGACCCGGAGGCCGTGGTCCGAGTGGCCCGGCTGGCCTTCGAGTACCGGCAGGCGTTCAACAAGGACGTCGTGATCGACATGGTCTGCTACCGCCGGCGCGGCCACAACGAGGGCGACGACCCGTCGATGTCCAACCCTCAGATGTACAAGATCATTGACTCGAAGCGTTCGGTGCGCAAGCTCTACACCGAGGAGCTGATCGGTCGCGGCGACATCACCGTGGAGGACGCGGAGGAGCTGCTGCGCGACTACCAGGCGCAACTGGAGAAGGTCTTCAAGGCCACCCGGGACGCCGCCGCCACGCCGCGCCAGCTCAACCGCCCCCGCCACGAGGAGGAGCCGGAGCCGGCGGTCGACACCGCCACCGACGCCGCCGTGGTGAAGGCGATCGGCGAGGCCCACGTCAACCTGCCCGAGGGCTTCACTCCGCACAAGCGGATCCAGCAGCTGCTCGACCGGCGGGCCAAGATGTCCGTCGAGGGCAACATCGACTGGGGCTTCGGCGAGATCATCGCGTTCGGGGCGCTGCTGCACGACGGGGTCACCGTCCGGCTCGCCGGGCAGGACTCGCGGCGCGGCACCTTCGTCCAGCGGCACGCGTCGGTGGTCGACCACCGCACCGGCGACGACTACCTGCCGTTGAAGTCGCTCACCGGCGACGGCGAGCGCTCCCGGTTCTTCGTGCACGACTCGCTGCTGAGCGAGTACGCGGCGATGGGCTTCGAGTACGGGTACTCGGTGGAGAACGTCAACGCGCTGGTCGCCTGGGAGGCCCAGTTCGGTGACTTCGTCAACGGCGCCCAGTCGGTGATCGACGAGTTCATCTCCTCCGGTGAGGTGAAGTGGGGTCAGCGCTCCGCGGTGACCCTGCTGCTGCCGCACGGCCACGAGGGCCAGGGCCCGGACCACACCTCCGGTCGCCCGGAGCGGTTCCTGCAGATGTGCGCCGAGGACAACATGCGGGTGTCCATTCCGACGACCCCGGCGAACTACTTCCACCTGCTGCGACGCCAGGCCCTGTCGCCGAAGCGCAAGCCGCTCGTGGTGTTCACGCCGAAGTCGCTGCTGCGGCACAAGCTCTGCGTCTCGTCGGTGGAGGACTTCACCACCGGCACCTTCCAGCCGGTGCTGCGCGACACCGCCGCCCCGGCACCGGAGTCGGTGAAGCGGGTGCTGCTCTGCTCGGGCAAGGTTTACTACGACCTGTTCCAGGCCCGGCAGGAGCGCGGCATCACCGACACGGCGATCATCCGGATCGAGCAGCTGTACCCGCTGCCGGTGGAGGAGATCCGGGCCGCCCTGGCGCAGTTCCCGAACGCGGAGGACTTCGCCTGGGTGCAGGAGGAGCCGGCCAACCAGGGCGCCTGGTCGTTCGTGGCGCTCAACCTGCTGGAGCACCTCACCGACGTCCGGCTGCGGCGGATCTCCCGCCCGGCCGCGGCGGCCCCGGCGGTCGGCTCGGCCAAGACCCACGAGGTCGAGCAGACCGCGCTCATCGAGGCGGCACTCCCCCGCCCGTGACCTGACCGCGCCACGCGAGCCGGGGCAGGGCCGTTTTCCCACGGTCCTGCCCCGGCTCGCGTCGGTCCATCCGAACCACCGACCCGCCCGGCCCGCGCCGGGCCGAGCACGAGGACGTACGCCGTGTACTTCACCGACCGTGGCATCGAGGAGCTGGTCGAGCGCCGGGGCGACGAGCAGGTGACCCTGGAGTGGCTGGGCGAGCGCCTGCGCGACTTCGTCGACCTCAACCCCGAGTTCGAGACCCCGATCGAGCGCCTGGCCACCTACCTGGCCCGCCTGGACGACCCCGACGACGAGTGACCCTCGGCGGTTGACCCGTCTCTCTGTGTGATGTGCACTGGTGGGGCGGCGTGCGCGGGTCTCCTCGACCCTCACCGGACGCCACCCCGGCGCCAGGAGACGACCATGAAACACCAGCCCGGCAACCCGCCGCAGGACACCGCGACCGTACGCCACCTGCGCCTCGGCATCGGCTCGGTCGGCTTGGCCCTGCCCGTCGCACTGGTGGTCGGCCACATGGTCGCCAGCCGTCGCGTCGTCGTCCTCGACTCGCTCAGCGCCTATTACCACACCGAGATGCGCAACATCTTCGTCGGCGCACTGTGCGCGATCGGGGTGTTCCTGATCGCCTACCGCTACCGCTGGCCGGACGACCTGTTAGGCACGATCGCCGGGACGCTCGCGATCCTGGTGGCCCTGTTTCCGGTACACGGGCCGACCGGAGGCGACAGCCGGCTGGTCGGTCTGGTGCACCAGGCCGCCGCCGGGTCGCTGTTCGTCCTGCTCGCCGCCTTCTGCCTGTTCCTGTTCACCCGACCCGACCGTGCTGGGGTGCCGCCCCGACGCGCCGCCAACCGCTGCTACCGCGCGTGCGGCCTGCTCATCCTGGCGGCGATCGCCGGCGCGCTGGCGAGCGGGGCGCTGCCCACCGACGTCCGCCACGCCCTCCAGCCGCTGCTGTGGTGCGAGACCCTCGCCGTGGCCGCCTTCGGCACCGCCTGGGTCGTCAAGAGCGACGCGATCTTCCGGATGGCCGGGCTGCCCGACGCGCCACCGTCCGCCGAGACGATCGGGCCGACGTCCGCGACAGCCGCGTCCTGAGCGGACGGGACTCGCCCTGACCCCCGACAGGAACAGGTCCGGGAGCGCAACCTCCAGCGGACACTCCGGCTGGCCCGCCAGGTCGATGTGCTGACGAGCGGTGACCGACGACGACCACCACGATCTTGTAGCGTGGGGCCGTGGCGCGCAGCGTGTATCTGACCAGCGTCGGTTCGGGCGGGGGCAAGTCGACCATCGCCCTCGGGCTGGCCGAGTTGCTGTCCCGCCAGGTCGGGCGGATCGGTGTGTTCCGGCCGCTGGTGGCCGACACCGGCCCGGACCCGATCCTCGCGCTGCTGAGCGAGCGGTACCGCGTCGAGGTGCCGCTCGCCGAGCTGGCCGGATCCACCTACGCCGAGGCGGCCAGGCTGGTCGCCGACGGCCGACGGGAAGAGCTGATCTCCGCTGTCGTCCAGCGGTACCGGGCGGTGGAGCGGCAGTGCCCGGCGGTGGTCGTGGTGGGCAGTGACTTCGACGAGCCGGGCGACCCGGCGCACCCCCGCGAGCTGGCCTTCAACGCCCGGCTGGCCACCGAGTTCGGCAGCGTGGTGGTGCCGGTGGTGGACGGCTACGAGCAGGAGCCGACGGCCGTCGCGGCGGCCATGCGCGGGGCGTACCACGATGTGGCCGACCTGGGCGCGACGGTGCTGGCGGTGATCGCCAACCGGGTGTCCGAGCCGATGACGCTGCCGGAGCTGCCCGTGCCGGCGTACGCCATCCCGGAGGTGCCGAGCGTGTCGGCGCCGACGGTGGCCGAGGTGGCGGCGGCGCTCGGCGCCACCCTGCTGGACGGGGACGACGCGGCGCTCGGCCGGGACGTGCTGGACTTCGTGGTCGGCGCGGCACACGTGCCGACCCTGCTGGGCCACCTCACCGAGGGCGCTCTGGTGATCACCCCCGGGGACCGGGCCGACCTGCTCGTCGCCGCCAGCGCCGCGCACGTGGCCGGGCAGGTGTCGGTGGCCGGGCTCGTGCTCACCCTCGGCGAGCAACCCGACCCCCGGGTGATGCGGCTGGTGGAGGGCCTCAACACCGGCCTGGCCGTGCTCTCCGTCAACAGCGACAGCTACGACACGGTGGCCGCGTCCAGCCGGATCGAGGGGCGGCCCAGCGTGGCCAACCCCCGCAAGGTGGAGGCCGCGCTCGGCGCGTTCGAACGCTGCGTGGACACCGACGACCTGGCCCGCCGGCTGCGGGTCAGCCGGTCGACGCGGGTCACCCCGCTGATGTTCGAGAACGAGCTGATCGACCGGGCCCGCTCGAAGCCCCGGCACCTGGTGCTGCCCGAGGGCGCCGAGGAGCGCATCCTGCGGGCGGCGGAGATCCTGCTGCGCCGGGGCGTGGCCGACCTGACGCTGCTCGGCCGCCCGGACGACATCGCCCGGCGCACCCGCGAGTTGGGCATCGATCTCGGCGACGCGCGGCTCGTCGACCCGGCCACCAGCGGGTGGCGCGACGAGTTCACGGCCGAGTACGCGCGGCTGCGCGCCCACCGGGGCGTCACCGCCGAGCTGGCGCACGACATCGTGGCCCAGCCCAACTACTTCGGGACGCTCATGGTGAACGCCGGGTACGCCGACGGCATGGTCTCGGGGGCCACGCACACCACCGCCGCCACCATCCTGCCCGCGTTCGAGATCATCCGTACCGTGCCGGAGGTCTCGGTGGCCTCCAGCGTCTTCTTCATGCTGCTCGCCGACCGGGTGCTGGTCTACGGCGACTGTGCGGTCAACCGCGACCCGGACGCCGCCCAGCTCGCCGACATCGCGATCTCGTCGGCCGACACCGCCGCCCGCTTCGGCATCGAACCCCGGGTGGCCATGCTGTCGTACTCCACCGGCAGCTCCGGCGCGGGCGAAGACGTGGAGAAGGTCGCCGCGGCCACCGCGCTGGTCCGGGAGCGTCGGCCCGACCTGCTGGTCGAGGGGCCGATCCAGTACGACGCGGCGATCGACCCCGCCGTGGCGGCGACGAAGCTGCCCGACAGCCCGGTCGCCGGCCAGGCCACGGTCTTCATCTTCCCGGACCTCAACACGGGCAACAACACGTACAAGGCGGTGCAGCGCTCGGCCGGGGCGGTCGCCGTCGGCCCGGTCATGCAGGGCCTGCGCCGGCCGGTGAACGACCTTTCCCGCGGCGCGACCGTGCCGGACATCGTCAACACGGTGGCGATCACCGCCATCCAGGCGGCCGCCGAGGAGGCGTCATGAGTCGGGTGCTGGTGCTCAACTGCGGGTCGTCGTCGGTGAAGTGGCGCCACTACGACGGGGACCGGCCCCTCGACCAGGGCACCGTCGAGCGGGTCGGTGAGCCCGGCGGCGGCCCGGCGGACCACGCCAGCGCCGTCCGGCAGATCCTGGCCGGTCTGGACCTGAACGGGCTCACCGCGGTCGGGCACCGGGTGGTGCACGGCGGACGGAAGTTCACCACCCCGGTCCTCATCGACGACGCGGTGCTGGCCGCGATCAAGGATCTGGTGCCGCTCGCCCCGCTGCACAACCCGGCCAACCTGGCCGGCATCGAGGTGACCCGGGCGGCGCTGCCGGACGTCCCGCAGGTCGCCGTCTTCGACACGGCGTTCCACCACACCCTGCCGGAGGCCGCCGCGACCTACGCGATCGACCTGGACACCGCGCAGCGGTACGGCATCCGCCGGTACGGCTTCCACGGCACCTCGCACGCGTACGTCTCCCGGCGTACCGCCGAGCTGCTGGGCCGCCCGTACGAGCAGCTCAACACCATCACCCTGCACCTGGGCAACGGGGCCAGCGCCTGCGCGGTCGCGAACGGCCGCAGCGTCGCCACCTCGATGGGGATGTCGCCCCTCCAGGGGCTGGTGATGGGCACACGCAGCGGCGACCTCGACCCGACCGTGATCTTCCACCTGCGGCGGGAGGGCGGGCTGTCGGTCGACGACATCGACGACCTGCTCAACCACCGCAGCGGGCTGCTGGGGTTGACCGGCGTCAACGACATGCGCGAGGTGCTGCAGCGCAGGGCGGCCGGGGACCGGGCAGCCGCGCTGGCCTTCGACGTGTACTGCCGGCGGATCACCGGGTACGTCGGCGCGTACTACGCGCTGCTCGGCCACGTGGACGCGATCGCGTTCACCGCCGGCGTGGGCGAGCACGCCGCGGCCGTCCGGGCCGCCGCGCTGGCCGGGCTGGCCCGGCTCGGCATCACCGTCGACGAGGCGCGCAACAACGGTGACGGCGACCGGCTGATCTCGCCGGACGACGCCGAGGTGAGCGTCTGTGTCATCCGCACCGATGAGGAACGGGAGATCGCCCGACAGACCCGGGATGTGGTCGGGGCGCACTGAAGCCCCCCGACCCGCCCGGTCAGCGCACTGCCGCGCCGGCTGGTCAGCGCATCGCCAGCCAGGCGACGAGGGCCACCAGCAGTACGACGACCACCGCCGCACCGACGATGAGCGGCAGGCGGGACGGCGCGTCGGCCGGGCCGGCGGCCTCCGGCGTCTGGGTGAAGGCGCGGAACGCCTCGGTGTTGCCGCTGGGGTCGGTGTAGTTCTCAGCCATGTCGGTGACCCTAGCGAAGCCGGTCGCCGAGCGCCGCCCCCGCCTCCGCCGTCCCACCGGGTCGAACCGGCCGGCGGAGGCGACCCGACCGGGTGGCGAGCAGAGCCGGGCCGGACGGCGGGGCCGCCGGACGTGCCCGGGCACCTACGGTGAAACGGTGGGGGCGGGACGGCTGGTCGCCGTACTGGTGACAGCGCTGCTGGCCGGTTGCGCGCCGGCCACCGCCGTGGCGGGCGGCTCCACCGGGCCGCCGTCCGCGCGCCGAGCGCCCGAGGGGTCGTACGTCGTCGGCGTGCGTACGCTCACCCTCGATCCGCGCTCGGCGCGCCCCCTGCCGGTGACCATCTGGTATCCGGCCGGGACCGACGGGGTGGCCGCCGGCCGCTTCCCGGTGGTGATCTACAGCCACGGGCTGCACAGTCGACCCGAGCTGCACGCCGGGCTGACCACCCGCTGGGCGGCGGCCGGTTTCGTGGTGGCGGCGCCCGCGTACCCGCACACCAGCGCGGGTGCCGCGCACTTCACCCGGGCCGACGTGCGCAACCAGCCCGCCGACGGTTGGCGGCTGATCCGGCACCTGGGCCGCCTCGACGGCGACCCGGGTGATCCGCTCGCCGGCCACCTGGACCTCACGTCGATCGCCGCCGCCGGTCACTCGGCGGGCGGCTTCACCACCTCCGGCATGTTCACCGAGGGCCACCCGGCCCGGCTGCGCGGGGGCATCGTGATCGCCGGCGGCGGGCTGCCGGGCAGCTTCGCCGGACCGACCGCACCGGTGCTCTTCGTGCACGGCACGGCCGACCCGGTGGTGCCGGTGACGGTCGGCCGGGCGGCGTACGCGCGTACCCCGGGACCGGCGGTGTTCGTCAGTGTGCTCGGCCAGGACCATGGCGCGTACCTCACGCCGGGCAACCCCGGATTCTCCGCCGTCCTCGCCACCACCACCGACTTCCTGCGCTGGACCCTCTACGGCGACCGGACCGCCGGCGCCCGCCTGCCCACCGACGCGCGCACGCCCGGCACCCACTACGAGTCCCGCCTCACCTAGCGGCGGTGGCGGTGGCCGCACACGACAAGCGCTTGCTGCCCACTGAGGCCCTCCCCCGTGCACTCGCAAGTGCCGCTAGGGTGCCCCGGTGGACGACCTCGCGCGCCGCCAGTTGGCGAGCATCGCCGAAGTGGTCGAGGTGGCCGGATCGGCCGGCATTCCGGTGTGGTTGCGTGGCGGCTGGGCGATGGACTTCCAGCTCGGCCAGGTGTCCCGACCGCACGTCGACGTCGACTGGTACTGCTGGCGCGAGGACGCGGCCCGGCTGGCAGCCCTGCTGCTGGCCCGGGGCTGGCGACCCGATCCTCGGATGCCGGTGGAGCTACAGCTCGACCTGTTCGCCGCCGACGTGGAGGTGAGCTTCGCGTACCTGGGTCGCGACGACGCCGGTCGACCGACGGTGGGTGCCGGGTCCTGGGCCGGCACGCCACTGCCGGTCGGGATGCTGGACGCACCACCCGGCCGGCTCGGCCCGTTGACCGTGCCGACGATCTCGGTGCCGGCCCAGATCGAGTTCAAGCAGATGTACCCGGTGTGGATGCCGGAGCGGCCCCGCCGTCCGAAGGACGCGGACGACCTGGCTCGACTGCGGGCTGGGCCCCGTCGAGAAGGTCCTCGTACACCCCGACCTTGAAGCCGATCAGGTCCAGGCACTGGGTGAACCTGCCGATCTGGCTGGTGACGCGCTCCCGGTGCTCGCGCAGGAGGGCGAGACGTTCCTCCTCGTTGCCGGCGCCCTCCCGGACGAGGTCGGTGTACCGGCGGAGCGCGGGCAACGGCATGCCCGAGGCGCGGAGAATGATGCAGACGGTCAGCCAGTCGACGTCGTCCTGGCTGTAGACACGACGCCCACCGGGCCCACGGCGTACGGGATCGACGAAGACGCCCTCCTGCTCGTAGAAGCGGAGGGCGTGCACGCTCAAGCCGGTGCGTTCGGCGACCTGCCCGATGCTCAGACTCACGGTGTCCTCGGCCATGTCGAGCAGGGTAACGAGGCTTGACCTAGAGCCGACTCCAGCTCCTAGGGTCCCCCGTGATCGTTACGACATCGCCAAGGGAGCATCGGCATGCGCTATCGCACACTCGGCGGCACCGGCATCGAGGTGAGCACCCACTGCCTCGGGACCATGATGTTCGGCGCCGTCGGAAACCCGGACCACGACGACTGCGTCCGCATCGTCCACGCGGCCCTGGACCAGGGCATCAACTGTGTCGACACCGCCGACATGTACGGCCGGGGCGAGTCCGAGCAGATCGTGGGCAAGGCGCTGCGGGGGCGTCGGGACGACGTCGTCCTCGCCACCAAGGTGCACTTTCCGATGGGTGAGGGGCCCAACCAGGGTGGCAACTCGCGGCGCTGGATCCTCAAGGCGGTCGAGGGGAGCCTGCGGCGCCTGGGCACCGACTGGATCGACCTCTACCAGGTCCACCGCCCCGACCCCTCGACCGACATCGAGGAGACGCTCTCGGTGCTCACCGACCTGGTGCGCGAGGGAAAGATCCGCGCCTTCGGGTGCTCGACGTTCCCCGCTGAGGAGATCGTCGAGGCGCACCAGGTCTCCGAGCGTCGCGGCCTCGGGCGGCTGCGCACCGAGCAGCCGCCGTACTCGATCCTGGCCCGCGGGGTCGAGGCGTCGACCCTGCCGGTCTGTCAGCGCTACGGCATGGGGGTGCTGGTCTGGAGTCCGCTCGCCTTCGGGTTCCTCAGCGGGAAGTACCGCAGGGACCGGCCCGTCGACCTGTCGACCGGGCGTGCCGTGCTCCGGCCGGCGCAGTTCGATCCCACGCTCGCCGAGAACGCCGCCAAGCTCGACATCGTCGAGCAGCTCGTCGACCTCGCGGCGGGCATCGGCTGCACGCTCCCACAGCTCGCCATCGCCTTCACCGTGGCCCATCCGGCGGTCACCTCGGCGATCATCGGACCGCGGACCATGGCGCACCTGGAGGACCTGCTCAAGGGCGCCACGCTCACCCTGGACGACGCGACCCTCGACCGGATCGACGAGATCGTGCCGCCCGGAACCAACCGGTACGACCCCAACGCCGCCTTCCCGCCACGCTCCCTGACCGACACCGCCCGGCGACGGCGCCCGCTCCCCGAACGCGCCGCGGCCTGAGCGAACCGGTCACGGCGTGGCCCGAGCGAGCCGGTCACGCCGCGGCCTGAGCGAACCGGTCACGCCGCGGCCACCGCGCGTCGAACCGCGCCGAGCCGGTCGGCGCGGCAGGGCACAATTGGCTTCATGTCGCGTCGCGTCACCTCCACGCTGCTGGCCAGCGTCCTGCTCATGGCCAGCCTGGTCGGCTGCTCCGCCGACGCCCGCAAGACCGAGAGCTGGCGGGCGCCGGCCGAGCCACCGCCCGCCGCCACGCCGACGCCGCAGGTACCCGCCGGGACCGCACCGAAAAGCGCCTTCGGCGTCGGCGTACGCCAGCTCAAGCTGAACCGCGACGGCCGCGCGCTGCCGGTGACGCTCTGGTATCCGGCGGCCGGGGAGGCCGGCGGCGCGGTCAAGCGGTCCGCGGCGGCGGCACAGGGCCGGTTTCCGGTGGTGATGTTCAGCCACGGCCTCACCGGGCGGCCGGAGGACTACGCCACCCTGCTGACCCGCTGGGCGGCGGCGGGCTTCGTGGTGGCCGCGCCGACCTTCCCGCACACCTCCCGGGGCAGCGACGGCAACATCCTCGACGTGCTCAACCAGCCGGCCGACGTGTCGTACGCGCTGACCCAGGTGCTGGCGCTCGACGGCAAGGCCGGCGACGGGCTGCGCGGCCGGCTGGCCACCGACCGGGTCGCCGCGGCCGGGCACTCGGCCGGCGGGGTGACCACCATCGGCCTCTTCACCGCCAGCCGGGACGAGCGGCTGGACGCCGGGGTGGTGTTCGCCGGCACGGCCGTCGGCGTGGGTACGGCGTTCGCAGGGGCGACCGCGCCGCAGCTGTTCGTGCACGGCGAGCTGGACGAGGTGGTCGACTACGCGGCGGGCAAGGCGGCGTACGACAAGGTGCCCTGGCCGAAGGCGCTGCTCAGCCTGCCCAAGGGCGACCACGGGCGGGCGTTGCTCAGCGACGCCGCGACGCTGCGGGTCGTCTCGGACACGTCCGTCGAGTTCCTGCGCTGGTCGCTGTACGGCGACGCGGAGGCCAAGAAGCGCATCCCCACCGACGCGACGCGCGGCGACATCGCCACCTTCGACGATCACCTCTGAGATCCCGACCGCTCCGACCGCTCAAGATCGCGCATTAACCAGGAAATAGTGGCCTCCCACGACGCGGAGGCCACTATTTCCATGATGTTGCGCGATCTTGGGGCGGGGCGGGGCGGGGCGGGGCGGGGCTGGGCCGGCCGGGCGGCGTCCGGCGGGGGCACGACGTGCGTCAGGCGGTGTGGTCGATGACGATCTTGCCGAAGGTGTCGCCGGAGTGCAGGCGGGCGAAGGCGTCCTCGACCCGGCTGAACGGGACCACGGTGTCGATCACCGGGCGGACCTCGTTCTCGGCGCAGAACGCCAGCAGCTCGTACAGCTCCTCCGGCGTGCCCATCGAGGTCCCCAGGATCTCCAGCTGCATGGCGAAGACCCGGCGGAGGTTGACCGACGGCTGGTGCCCGGCGGTGGCGCCGGAGACCACGATCCGGGCCATCGGCGCGGCCGACTTCAACGAGTGGTCGAACGTCGCCGCGCCGACCGTCTCGATCACCACGTCGACCCGCTCCGGCAGCCGGGCACCGGACTCCAGGGCAGTCGCCCCGAGGGCAGTGATCCGCTCCCGCTTGGCGGCGTCACGGCTGGTCGCGTACACCCGCTTGCCCATCGCGACAGCGAGCGCGACGGCCGCGGTCGCGACGCCGCCGCCCGCGCCCTGCACCAGCACACTGTCGGCGTCCGCGACGCGGCCCTTGGTGGTCAGCATCCGCCACGCGGTCAGCCAGGCCGTGGGCAGGCACGCCGCGTCGGTCGCCGCCATGCCGTCGGGCAGTGGGATCAGGTTCGACCGGGGTACGGCGACCCGCTCGGCGAGGGTCCCGGCGAAGTGCTCGGACAGGATCGAAACCCCGCGCGGGTCACCCGGGGTGACAACGACCGGGTAGACGACCATCTCGTTGCCATCGGCGTCCACGCCGACCGCGTCGCAGCCGAGGATCATCGGCAGCTGGGCCTCGGTGAGACCGACGCCGCGCAGCGACCAGAGGTCGTGGTGGTTGAGCGAGGTGGCCCGTACCTGCACGGTCACCCAGTCGTCCTCCGGGTGGGTCGGCTCGGGCCGCTCACCGACGGTGAGGGCGGCGAGCGGATCGGCATCGTCGAAGCGGGAGGCGAAGGCGGCACGCATGATCGGCACGGTAACAAGCTGAGCGCCCGTTAAGAAGGGCCCCGCCTACCGGCGGGCGACTCCGTCGCGGCGGGCCGCTTCGGCGACGGCCTCGGCGACGGCCGGGGCGACGCGCGGGTCGAGCGGCGACGGGACGATCGCGTCGGCGGTGAGCGACTCGGCCACCACGCCGGCGATGGCGTCCGCGGCGGCGACCTTCATCCCCTCGGTGATCCGGGTGGCCCGCGCGTCCAACGCGCCCCGGAACACCCCGGGGAAGGCCAGCACGTTGTTGATCTGGTTGGGAAAGTCGCTGCGGCCGGTGGCGACCACCGCGACGTGCCGGGTGGCCACCTCGGGGTGCACCTCCGGGGTCGGGTTGGCCAGCGCGAACACGATCCCGCCGGGTGCCATCTGGGCGACGGCCGCCTCGGGGATCTGCCCGCCGGAGACGCCGATCAGCACGTCCGCACCACGCAGCGCCTCGGTGATGTCGCCCTGGCGGCCGTCGGCGTTGGTGCTCGCCGCCAACTCGGCCTTGGTGCCGGTCAACTCGGTGCGGTGCCGGCCGATGATCCCCTTGGAGTCGCAGACCACCACCTGGTCGGGGTTGACCCCACCGGCGACCAGCATCTTCGTCACGGCCACGCCGGCCGCGCCCGCGCCACTCACCGCCACCCGCAGGTCACCGAGCTTGCGGTTGAGCAGGGTGGCGGCGTTGCGCAGCGCGGCGAGCACCACGATGGCGGTGCCGTGCTGGTCGTCGTGGAAGACCGGGATGTCCAGCGCCTCGTCGAGTCGGCGCTCCACCTCGAAGCAGCGCGGCGCGCTGATGTCCTCCAGGTTGATCCCGCCGAACGACGGGGCCAGTGCCCGCACCACCGCGACGATCTCGTCCACGTCCTGGGTGTCCAGGCAGACCGGAACCGCGTCCACCCCCGCGAACTGCTTGAACAGCACCGCCTTGCCCTCCATCACCGGCAGCGCGGCGCGCGGGCCGATGTTGCCGAGCCCGAGCACCGCCGAACCATCGGTGACCACCGCGACGGCGTGCGACGCCCAGGTGTAGTCGTCGGCCAGGTCGGGGTCGGCGGCGATCGCCTCACACACCCGGGCCACACCCGGGGTGTACGCGAGGGAGAGGTCCTCGCGGCTGGTGAGCGGGACCGTCGAGGCGACGGCCATCTTGCCGCCCAGGTGCAGTTGGAAGACGGGATCAGCAGGGTCCACGGTGGACGAAGACATGATGGTGACTCCAGGATCTGTCGAGCAGACGGGGCGGCCGGCCCGGCCGCGAGGTGGGCGGCGAGCAGTGGCACGCGGTGCGGGGGGTCACCCGGGCACTTTCCGAGCATAGTGTCGGTACCGTCACTCGGATGTGAGCAGGGTCATAACGTCCGACGGTGCACCCGTCCGGGGCGGGGCCAGTAGCGGAACAGCACCCTCCCGCGCACGTCGGCCACCCCGTACGCCCGGGAGTCGTCGGTGACCAGATCGTTGTCGCCGCGCAGCCACCAGCCGCCGTCCTGCGGTCGTACCGCCCGCTTCACGACCAGCAGCTCGGGACGCGTCCGGAAGACGGCGACCACCACGTCACCGGGTCGGATCGGGCGCCCCCCCGAGCGGACCAGCACCGCGTCGCCGTGCCGCAGCGTCGGCGCCATGGACGGGCCCGTCACCGAAACGGGCGTCAGCGGCCCGCGCAGGTGCGGTGCCTCCGCCGGGTGATCGGCTCGCACTGGTTTCACCTCCACCCGGTTCGGGGAGCATTCCCAGGAGTAATGTCGCCTTTGATCATCGCAAACTTCCCATGGAGGATCCCGATGCGACTTCCACGCATCCTTGCGCCCCGCGTCACCGCGAGCGCTCACTGCGACCTGCCGTGCGGCGTCTACGACCCGGCCCAGGCCCGGATCGAGGCCGAGTCGGTCAAAATGATCTGCGAGAAGTACCAGGCGAACACCGACCCGGAGTTCCGCACCCGGGCGGTCATCATCAAGGAGCAGCGCGCCGAGCTGGTCAAGCACCACCTGTGGGTGCTCTGGACCGACTACTTCAAGGCGCCGCACTTCGAGAAGTACCCGAACCTGCACACCCTGTTCAACGAGGCCACCAAGCTCGCCGGCGCCGGTGGCGTCAAGGGCAGCCTCGACCCGGCCACCGCCGACAAGCTCCTCGCGAAGATCGACGAGATCGCGAAGATCTTCTGGGAGACCAAGAAGGCGTGACCAACGCGGTCATCCCGACGATCCGGCCGGTACGTCCCGAGGACGTGCCGGCCGTCGTCGCCATGGTGCACGAGTTGGCGGAGTACGAACGCGCTCCCGACCAGTGCCACCTCACCACCGAGCAGCTCACCTCGGCGCTGTTCGCGACTGCTCCGGCGCTCTTCGGCCACGTCGCGGTCGACGAGCGCGACCAGCCGGTCGGCTTCGCCCTGTGGTTTCTCAACTTCTCCACCTGGGCTGGCGTGCACGGCATCTACCTGGAGGATCTCTACGTATCCCCGGCCGCCCGGGGCACCGGCGCGGGCCGGCTGCTGCTCGCCACGCTCGCCGACATCTGCGTACGACGGGGTTACCGGCGGCTGGAGTGGTGGATGATCGAGTGGAATCCGGCTGCCGGTTTCTACGCCTCCATCGGCGCCGAGCAGATGAGCGAGTGGGTCCCCTACCGGCTCAGCGGTGACGCGTTGCGCGACCTGGCCGCTCAGGCGGAGGCCGCCGACACGCGCCCGAACGACTGACCGGGTAGAGTCCCCGACCGGGGGGATGAGGCGTGACTCAACTGACCGGCCAGCCAGCGACCGACGACGACGTGGTGCACCTCACGGTGCCCGCCGACGGCGGTTACCTCGGCGTGCTCCGCACCGCCACCGCCGGCCTCGCGGCCCGGTTGCAGTTCGCGCTCGACGAGATCGAGGATCTGCGGATCGCCGTCGACGAGGCGTGCGCCATGCTGCTCGCCATCGCCACCCGCGACGCCGAGTTGGAGTGCCGGTTCTCGGTCACCAACGACGCGCTGACCGTCGAGGTGACCGTGCCGACCGTACGCGGGGCAACGTTGCCGGCCGAGTCGTCCTTCGCCTGGAAGGTGCTCACCGCCCTGACCACGTCGGCGTCCGCCACGGCCACCGACGGCCGGGCGACGATCTCGTTGCTCACCCGCCGCTCCGGCGGCTACTGACCGACGCACCCCGCCGACCCCGTACAGCCGGGGCCGCGGGCGAATCCGTTGCTCTCCGCCCGTGCGGCGGGGTCACTCGAAGCCGAGGGCCTTCGTCGTGGGCGGGCTGACGAGCAGCCAGCCGACGCCCAGGCCGAGCGCCATCAGCGGTACGCCCAGCCAGCCCAGCCCGGCCTGGATCATGAACCAGCCGATCGGCAGCAGCATGAGCTGAAGGACGATCGCGGGGGCCCGCGCGCCGGCCTGTCGGCGCAGCAGCGCGCGGCCCAACGCCCAGAGCGCGACGGCCGCCCCGACGGCGAACGCGGTCACCAGCAACGCCGACGCCAGGTCGGTGGTGGTGGCGGTGAGGTCGGCCCAGACCAGCCAGACCGCGATCAGCCCGACGGCGACCGCCTCCGCCCAGAGCAGCCGCACCGCCCAGCGGAGTGTGACGGGAACCGGGGCCGAGTCGATGGTCACGCGCGCCACGATACCCGGGCTATCGAGAGGTACAGTGCCGCCCATGCGGGCCGTCCTGGTGGTCAATCCGAAGGCCACCACCACCAGCGAACGCAGCCGGGACGTGCTTGTCCGGGCGCTGCGCAGCGAAGTCGACCTCAGTGTGCGCTACACCCGTCGCCGGGGGCACGCCATGGCGCTGGCCCGGGAGGCCGCCGTGGAGGGGGTCGATCTCGTCGTCACCCTGGGTGGTGACGGCACTGTGAACGAGGTGGTGAACGGCCTGATGGCGGCCGAACCGCCGGCCGGCGTCGAGGGCGCCTCGATGGCGGAGCGACTGCCCGCGTTGGCCACCGTTCCGGGCGGTTCGACAAACGTGTTCGCCCGCGCGTTGGGCCTGCCCCGGGAATGGCCGGAGGCGACCAGCATGATCCTCGAAGGGTTGCGCCTGGGCCGGCACCGCACGGTCGGGCTGGGCCGCGCGGACGACCGCTACTTCACCTTCTGCGCCGGGTTCGGCCTGGACGCTGCGGTGATCCACCGGGTGGAGCAGGCGCGGCGGAAGGGGCGGGTCTCGACTCCGGGGCTCTACCTGCGCTCGATCATGAACCAGTACTTCTTCGCCTCGGACCGGCGGCATCCGGCGATCAGCCTGGAGCGACCGGGTGAGCCGGCGGAGGACGAGCTGGCCACCGTCATCATCCAGAACACCGCTCCGTGGACGTACCTGGGCGACCGCGAGGTCAACCCGAACCCGGAGGCGTCGTTCGATCTCGGCCTCGACGTGCTGGCACTGCGTCAGCTCCGGGTGGCTAGCACAACACGGACAGTCACCCAGTTCCTGTCCCGGCGGCCGGATCCGAGCGGTCGTCAGGTGTTACGACTCCATGACACAGCGGAGTTCACCCTGCTCTCCAGCCGCCCGCAGGCGTTCCAGCTGGACGGCGACTATCTTGGCGAGCGGGAGAAAGTCAGATTCGCATCCATTCCGGCCGCACTCAGAGTAATCTGCTAGGTCTCGGGTACTGCCCTTGGTCGACGCGGCGCCGCAACCGCGCCGGCAGGTGCCGCCACACCGAGGGGCAGGTGCCGGAAATGTCAGCAATGTCACGCGGACTGTACTATATTGATCCTCGGCTGTGGCACGGCGGGTAACCAGGAACGCACTGGAACCCGGACAAATGGGTTGTGGGCTTGCTCACCGCTTGGAGTTTTTCCGAGCGTCACCCTTGACATCACGAGCGTTCGTGAAAGTATTCACAAGCGAACTTGAGTTACCGGGACATTGCCTGGATATGCTCGTCAGGTTGAGCTGTTCCAGCAGGTCTCCGAGGCTAACCGCCTGCTCACGCACTGCCGAATGGTCAGACGCGAACGGTCACCTTAGGCACTGCTGATGCATATAGGAAAAGCACTACCCGCAATAAATTGCCACCCATCCAGAATGAGGAGTGTTGCCGCCATGGACTGGCGTCACCATGCTGTCTGCCGCGACGAGGACCCGGAACTGTTCTTCCCGATTGGGACGTCCGGACCGGCTCTCCTGCAGGTCGAGCAGGCCAAGGCCGTCTGCCGGCGCTGCTCCGTGACCGACCAGTGCCTGCAGTGGGCGCTCGAGTCCGGTCAGGACGCCGGCGTCTGGGGCGGGATGAGCGAGGAGGAGCGGCGCGCTGTGAAGCGGCGCGGCGGCCTCCGGGTGCTGCGCGCTCACTCCGCCTGATCCCCAACGACACAGCTGCACGCCCCGGCAGGTCCGCCTGCCGGGGCGTACTGCTGTCCCGTGCCCGCGAACCCACCTGAGCCGCCGTCCGAGCCGTAGGGTCTGAGCCGCCTGAGCCGCCAGCGGCAGAGCCGCCCGAGCCGCTGAGCCGTCAACCCGTCGGCGCCAGCGCGCCCCGGTCGTCGACCCGGCGTAGCACCAGCTCGGCCAACTCCGGCGCATCCGTGAGCGGGGCCGCCACCGCCACCGCACCGGCCGCCCGAGCCGAGTCGGCCACCGCGTCGTGGAACAGGCCCGGCGCGAGGAAGTACGCGGACACCGCCACCCGGCGCGCGCCGGCCGCCCGCAGCCGGGCCACGGCCACACCGGTCGCCGGTGGGGCAGCCGAGGCGTACGACACCCGGCAGGGCACCCCGAACTCCGCGCCGAGCGCGTCCGCCACCCGGCCCACCGAACCGCGCGCCCGGGCGTCCCGGGTGCCCGCGGCGGCCAGCACCAGCGCGTCGAAGCGCCCCGGGCCAACCTCGACGAGCCGACGGCGCAGCCCCGCCAGCAACGCCGGCGACACCGTTCCGTCCGCCGGACCGAGCACGTCGGTCACCCGTACCGCCAGTGGGGGCCCGGCCTCCGTCGCGGCGGCGACGGCCGCCGGAATGTCCACCCGGTGGTGGTACGCGGCGGTCAGCAGCAGTGGCACGACCACCGCACGGGGATGCCCGGCCTCGGCCAGCCTGCGCAGCACCTCGGTCGGTCCCGGCTCGGTGTGGTCCAGCCAGCTCGCCCACACCGACAGGCCGGGCCGGGCGGCCGACACCGCCCGGGCCAGCGCCCGGGTGGCCTCGGCCGCTCGTGGATCCCGGCTGCCGTGTGCGACAAGCACCACCGGGGCCGCCCCGCCGGCCGCAACCGGGCCGGTCGGGGTCGTCGGTGACGGGGTCAGACGTGCAGCCCGCACTCGGTCTTCTCGAACATGGCCCACCGCCCGGCCCGCGGGTCCTCGCCGGCCTTCGTCCGTCGGGTGCACGGCCAGCAGCCGATCGAGCCGTAGCCCTGCTTGAACAGCTCGTTGACCGGGACGTTCCAGCGGGCGATGTAGGCGTCCACGTCCGCCTGCGACCAGGCCGCGATCGGGTTGACCTTGACCTTGCCGCGCCGCGCGTCGAACGTCACCACAGGCGTGTTGGCACGGGTCGGCGACTCGTCCCGGCGCAGGCCGGCGGCCCAGGCGTCGTACCCGGACAGCGCCCGCTCCAGCGGCTCCACCTTGCGCAGCTGGCAGCAGTCGTCCGGCGACTTGTTGAACAGTCGCGGACCGTACTGGCCGTCCTGCTGCCCCACGGTGAGCCGGGGCCGGATCGACCGGACGTTCACCGGCAGCGTCCGGGCCACCTCGTCGCGCACCCGCAGTGTCTCCGGGAAGTGCAGACCGGTGTCGAGGAAGACCACGTCCACCCCCGGGGCGACCCGGGACACCAGGTGGGCCAGGACGGCGTCGGCCATCGAGCTGGTGACGCAGAAGCGGTCACCAAAGGTCTGCGCCGCCCAGCGGGCGATCTCCAGGGCGGGGGCGCCCTCCAGGTCCTGAGCCGCCTGCTCGGCCAGCGTCCGCAGCTCGTCCGGGCTGCGCCCGGCCGGGTCGGTCGAGGTCTGAGCGCCCGGACCGACCAGGCGCAGGCTCGCGGCGGAGACGAGACTCATCGGGTCACCGCCTGCGAGAGCAGCCCGGTGAACTTCACCGAGAAGACCCGTGCGCAGGCGTGGCACTCCCAGGCGCCGTGCCCCGCCTCGTGCGGCCGTAGGTCCTCCTCGCCGCAGTACGGGCAGTACAGGGGTGCCGCTCGGTTCTCGCTGCTCATCGCAGTTCCTCCTCGTCGACTCTGATCACCCAGTTGGCGAACGTCTCGCCCTCGCTCCGCCCGGCCAGGTAGCGACGGGCCAGCCGTTCCACGTACTCCGGAAGCTCGTCGGCGGTGGTCTTCAGACCGCGCAGCTTGCGGCCGAAACCAGCCTTCTGCCCCTGCGCCATGCCCAGGCCACCGCCCAGGTGCACCTGGAAGCCCTCTACCTGGCGGCCGTCCGGGCCGACCACCAGCTGGCCCTTGAGCCCGATGTCGGCCACCTGGGTGCGGGCGCAGGCGTTCGGGCAGCCGTTGATGTGGATCGAGATGTCCGCGTCGAAGTCGCGCAGCCGCTGCTCCAGCCGGGCCACCAGCTCCTCGCCGCGGGCCTTCGTCTCGACGATGGCGAGCTTGCAGTACTCGATGCCGGTGCACGCCATCGTGCCGCGTCGCCAGGCCGACGGCCGGGCCTCCAGCCCGATCCCGCGAAGCGCGTCGACAAGCGACTCCGTCCGCTCCGACGGCACGTCGAGCACCAGCAGCTTCTGGTACGGGGTGAGCCGCACCCGGTCGCTGCCGTGCGCCTCGACCACGTCGGCCAGCTGGGCGAGCTGCCCACCGGAGACCCGCCCGACCACCGGGGCGGCCCCCACGTAGTGCCGCCCGTCGGCCTGCTCGTGCACGCCCACGTGGTCGACCGGCTTCGCCGGCAGCTCCGGGGCGGGACCGTCGAGCAGCGTACGGCCCAGGTACTCCTTCTCCAGGACCTCCCGGAAACGCTCCACGCCCCAGTCGGCCACCAGGAACTTCAGCCGGGCCCGGTTACGCAGCCGGCGGTAGCCGTAGTCGCGGAAGATCCCGACCACGCCGGCCCACACGTCCGGCACCTCGGCCAGCGGCACCCAGACGCCGAGCCGCTGGGCGAGCATCGGGTTGGTGGAGAGCCCGCCACCGACCCAGACGTCGAAGCCCGGCCCGTGCTCGGGGTGGTCGACGCCGAGGAAGGCGATGTCGTTCGACTCGTACGGGGTGTCGACCAGCCAGGAGATGGAGGTCTTGAACTTGCGGGGCAGGTTGGAGAACTGCTTGTCCCCCACGTACCGGGAGACGATCTCGTCGATCGCCGGGGTCGGGTCGACCAGCTCGTCGCGGGCCACCCCGGCGACCGGGCTGCCCAGCACGATCCGTGGGCAGTCGCCGCAGGCCTCGGTCGTCTGCAGGCCGACCGACTCCAGCCGACGCCAGATCTCCGGCATGTCCTCGACGCGGATCCAGTGGTACTGGATGTTCTGCCGGTCGGTGATGTCGGCGGTGTCCCTGGCGAACTCCCGGGAGATGTCCGCGATCACCCGCAACTGGGCCAGGCTGAGCTGGCCGCCGTCGATGCGGACCCGGAGCATGAAGAACTCGTCCTCCAGCTCGTGCGGCTCCAGCACGGCGGTGCGCCCGCCGTCGATGCCCGCCTTGCGCTGGGTGTAGAGGCCCCACCAGCGGAAACGGCCGCGCAGATCCTGCGGGTCGATGGAGGCGAAGCCGCGGTGCGCGTAGATGTTCTCGATGCGGGCCCGGACGTTGAGCGGGTCGTCGTCCTTCTTGATCCGCTCGTTGGGGTTGAGGGGCTCGCGGTGGCCGAGCGCCCACTGACCCTCACCCCGGGGCCGGCGTGGCGCCCGGGCCGGGCGGGCCGTCGGGTCCTCGGAACGGGCCGGGATGCTGCTGACCGCCATCGCGGCGTCCTCCGTTGTCTGCTGTGCCTCAGGCTACGCGGGGCGCGGCGGCCGGCCCGCATAGCGGGCGGGACAACGGTGTCTTCAGACAGCCGGCGCGGAGCGCGCCCGAGACGGATTGGTCGGGCGTCGTCAGTAGGCCGGACAGATCGCGCTGCGCACGCGGCCGTAATCAACGTGGCGACGAGCCACGAAGCGGCGGACGACTGCGGCGGTCATAGGCCCATGCTGCCACACCCCATGGGGGCCGGCCAATGTCCGCGTGCTGGATCCCACATCACGGGCCCGCCTGGTCGTGGCAGGCTCGAACCGTGGGCGGATTGTCCGAGTCGACCGGGGCGGCGTGGGAACACCTGCGTCGCCTGCCGGTCTGGCTCGCCCCGGCGCTGCTCACCCTGGCGGTGACGGTGACCGGGCTGGGCTCCGCCCAGCTCTGGCGCGACGAGCTGGCGACCTGGAGCGCGGCCACCCGGTCGCCCCGCGACCTGGCCCGCCTGGCCGGCACCATCGACGCCGCCACCGGGCCGTACTACCTGCTGATGCACGGCTGGACCAGAGTCTTCGGCGACTCCACCATCGCCCTGCGGGTACCGGCCGTGTTGGCGATGACCGCGGCCGCCGGGTTGCTCGCCGTGCTCGGCGCGCGACTCGTCGACCGGCGTGCCGGCCTCTTCGCGGGGCTGCTGTTCGCGGTGCTCCCCGGCACCTCCCGCTACGGCCAGGAGGCCCGCCCGTACGCGCTGGCCACCATGCTCGCGGTGCTCGCCACCCTGCAGCTGGTGACCGCGTTGCGTCGACCGAGCTGGGCCCGTTGGGCCGGTTACGCCGTCGCCGTCGCCGCGCTCGGGCTCATCCATCTGATCGCGCTCACCCTGCTCGCCGCGCATGCGCTGGTCGTCGTCATCACCTGGTGGCGTGGCCCGGCCGCCGCCGGCATCGCCTCGCCGGTCGCCGGGACCACGCCGACCCACCACACCGCGCCGGTCCACCACACCACCCCGACCCACGACAGCGCGCCGGTCCACGACAATGCGCCGGTCCACGACAATGCGCCGGTCCACGACAATGCGCCGGCCGGCCGGCCCGGCGGCCGGGACGGGCGGATTTGGCGGTGGGTGATCGCCCTGGTGCCGGCCGCGCTGGTGGTGACCCCGTTGCTGCTGCGCGCCCGCGCCCAGCGCTCCCAGCAGTTGAGCTGGGTCGATCCGGCCCGGCTGGACGACCTGAGCGCGCTGCCCGGCGGCGTGGCCCAGAGCAGCATGGTGGGCGGTCTGCTGGTCGGGGTCGCCGCTCTGGGCGCTGCCCGGCTCGGGCGGCGCGCCCTGCTGCCGGTGAGCGCGATGCTGCTGCCCGTGCTGCTGCTCTTCGCCGTCGGCACGGTCGTACCCCTGTGGGTTCCTCGGTACCTGGTCTTCGTGGTGCCGTTCGCGTGTCTGCTGGCGGGCTCGGCGCTGGCCGCCGTGGCCCCACCGGCCGCTCTCGTCGTGGTGGTCCTGGCCGCGCTGCTCGGCCTACCCGACCAGGCCGCGCTGCGCCGGACCCACGAGTGGCCGCGCAGCGCGCCGGTGGACTACGCGGGCGCGGCTCAGGTGATCGCCGACGGCCAACGCCCGGGGGACGCGGTGGTCTACTCGCCCCGGCACAGTTGGCTCTTCCTCGACCTCGGCATCGAATACCACCTCGGCGACCCCCCACGGGATGTGCTGGTCACCGAGGACGAGGTCCGCCGGGGCGACCTGTGGGCCGCCGAGTGCCCGCAACCGGCACAGTGCCTGGCCGGTACGACACGAGTGTGGCTCGTCGTCTCCGGCCGGCACGCCGAGCCGCTGGCCGCCGTGCCCGGCGCCAAGGGCGACGCGCTGCGCACCGACTTCACCGTCACGCAGGTCTGGCAGCGTGCCGGCCTGACCGTCGCGCTGCTGACCAGCCGCCCCGATCGCTGACCCACCGGCCCAGCCCGGTCGTCGCCTCGGGCCGATGCCGCCCAGGGTCGGGGGGCTCGGCGCGACAGCCTGGACCCCGCCAGCCGCCAGCCGCCAGCCGTCGGCCGTCAGCCGCCACACCTCAGTAGGCGATATACCTGTGAGTCATTTTTATGACTCACAGGTATAGGGCTCCAAACGACATGACTGCCCGGCCGCGCCGCGCCGGCAAGCCGGGACGGTAAACGCGCCACCAACGCCGGACCGCGAACGCGTCACCAACGCCAGAGCCCCAGCGGCCGACGGAGGCGTAACCGGGCGGGGGGTCAGGCTTGTGAGCGGCCTTCCGGGGCGTTGCGGGCCAGCGGGACGACGAGCAGCGCCTCGGTGCCGCCCTTGGCGCCCGCGCGCAGCTCGATGGTGCCGCGCAGCTCGCCGGTGACCAGGGCCCGCACGATCTGGAGACCGAGTCGGCTGCCGCGCTCGGCGTCGAACTCGGGTGGCAGCCCGCGCCCGTTGTCAGTCACCGAGACGTGCAGCATCTTGCGGAACCGGTGCGCCGACACCACCACCTCCGGTCGCGCCGACGGATCAACCTCGGCGACGACGGCCGGCACCACGCCCGAGGTCGGCGGCACGGGTGCGTCGTCCGTCTCGTCGGCTGGGGGGAAGCCGTGTTCGACGGCGTTGAGCAGCAGTTCGTTGAGGACCATCACCAGCGACGTGGCGATCTCCGCGGGCAGTACGCCGAAGCTGCCCTTGCGGCGCATGCCGACGCTCACCTCGGTCGCCGCGACCTCGGTCGCCGCGCTGGCGACCCGGTCGACGATGCCGTCGAACTCGACCGCCTCGTCGCTGGACATCGAGAGCGTCTCGTGCACGAGAGCGATCGAAGCGACCCGGCGGACGGACTCCTCCAGGGCGACCCGGGCCTCCGGCATGGCCACCCGGCGGGCCTGCAACCGCAGCAGGGCGGCCACCGTCTGGAGGTTGTTCTTCACCCGGTGATGGATTTCCCGGATGGTGGCGTCCTTGGTGATCAGTGCCCGGTCGCGACGACGGACCTCGGTGATGTCGCGCACCAGCACGAGCGCGCCGATCGGCACCCCGGCCGGCATCAGCGGCAGGGCGCGGGTGAGCATCGTGGCCCCGCGTGCGTCGATCTCCCGCCGGGGCGGCGCCTCGCCGCGCAACGCCGCCAGGATGCCGTTCGCCGCCTCGGTGCCGTCCAGCGGGTCGCCCGCCAGCCGGCGGTGCAGCGCGGCCAGATCCTCCCCCACCAGGTGGGAGGCGTAGCCCAACCGGCGGTACGCGGACTGCGCGTTCGGGCTCGCGTAGGTGACCTTGCCACCGGCGTCCAGCCGGACCAGGCCGTCGCCGACGCGGGGGGCGGAGGTGGTCTCGCCCGGGTGCCGCGGTGGCGGGAAGGTGCCGTCCGCGATCATCTGGGCCAGGTCGTCGGCCGTGGTCAGATAGTTGAGTTCCAGCTGGCTGGGCGTACGCGCGGTGGAGAGGTTGGTGTCGCGGCCGACCACCGCGATCACTTCGCCGGCCTCGCCGTCGGCGGTGCGTAGCCGGACCGGGATCGCCTCGTGTCGGGCCGGCACGTCGCCGTACCAGACCGGGTCGCCCTCCCGCCAGATCCGCCCCTGGGAGTAGGCGACCCCCAGGTGGGCCACCTCCGAGCCGCCGATGATCCGGCCCACCTGGTCGTCCTGGTACGCGGTGGGCGCGGTCGTCGGGCGGACCTGGGCGACACAGAGGAACGTGCCCTCGGCGTCGACCGGCACCCAGAGCAGCAGGTCGGCGAAGGACAGATCGGAGAGCAGCTGCCAGTCGCCGGCGATCCGGTGCAGGTGGTCGATGTCGGCCGGACGGAGATGGGTGTGCTCCTCGGCGAGGTCGCGCAGCGTGGACACGGTGACCAGGGTGCCACGCCGCGCGGCGCCTCACATCGTCGCGGTGACCTTCTTCAGGCCGCGCGGCGCGTCCGGGTCCTCGCCACGGGTCAGGGCCAACGCCAGCGCCAGCCGCTGCAACGGCAGGATGTCCAGCAGTGGCGCGTACCGCTCGTCGACCTCGGGGACGGCGAGCCGGGTGGCGCCCGGCACGTCGGCGGAGCCGACGACCACCACGTCGGCGCGGCGCTCGCCGAGGCGGGGCAGCACCTCGCCCATCGACCGGCCACCCGGACCGGAGCCGACGACGGCGAGCACCGGGACCTCCGGGTCGGTCATCGCGAGCGGGCCGTGCAGCAGGTCGGCGCCGGAGAAGGCGAGCGCCGGCAGGTACGAGGTCTCCATCAGCTTCAGCGCGGCCTCGCGGGCGGTCGGGTAGGCGTACCCACGGCCGGTGGTGACCAGTTGGCGGGCGAAGCGGTAGCGCGGCGCGAGCTGGGCCGGGGTGTCGTCGGCGAGCGTCCTGGTGGCCAGGTCGGGCAGCGCGGCGAGCGCCTCCCGCTCGGCCGCCGGGAGCACGCCGTCGCCGGCCCGGATCCCCTCGACCAGCATGAGCAGGGCGAGCAGTTCGGCGGTGTACGTCTTCGTCGCCGCCACCGCCCGCTCGTGCCCGGCGGCGATGTCGATGCTCAACTCGGCCGTCTCGGCCAGCGGGGAGCCGGGGGCGTTGGTCACCGCGAGGGTGAGCGCGCCGGAGGCCCGCGCGGCGCGCAGCACCTCGGCGAGGTCGGGTGAGCCACCGCTCTGGCTGACCCCGACGACGAGCGCGTCGGACAGGTCGGGGCGGGCGCCGAACAGGGTGACCACGCTCGGCGAGGCGAGCCCGGCGGGCAGGCCGAGCCGGATCTCGGTCAGGTACGCGCCGTAGAGGGCCGCGTGGTCGGACGTGCCCCGGGCGGTGAAGACCACGTGTCGCGGTCGACGCTCGGCCACGACAGCCGCCACCCGGGCGATCGCCGCGGCG
The DNA here is from genome assembly GCF_040608335.1 of Micromonospora sp. NPDC005194. NCBI lineage: Bacteria > Bacillati > Actinomycetota > Actinomycetes > Micromonosporales > Micromonosporaceae > Micromonospora > Micromonospora sp. NPDC005194. Next base: position 141,171 of record NZ_JBEXIA010000003.1, read on the forward strand.
TTGGCGCTGTCGAGCAGGCGCGCGTAGCCGGCGGGCTGCTCGTCGATGTCGGCCGCCATTCCGGACCCTGCACGTGTCACGAACGCTCCCCTCTTGCGCGATTGCCGCGCGTTTCCTGCTCAGTCTTGCACGTTAGAGTTGACAGCAGCAATTGTTCGAGCAGCAGTGCGCAGTTGATCACTTGATCATCTCAATATCAACTACGCTGGGCCCCGCTGTCTGTAGCTGCGACGAGAGGACACCGTGCCAGAGGGAAGGGACGAGCCCGCGCTCTCCGCGACGGAGGAGCTGGCCCTGGCCCGGCTGGCACTGGACGAGGGTGACCTCCACCATGCCGCCGGCCACCTGGCCGGCGCGCTGGCGCGGGCACCCACCCTGCCTGAGGTGCACGAGACGCTGGCCCGCCTCGCTGCGGCCGACGGAGGAGGGCTCGACCTCTTCCCGATCAACCACCACACCTTCGTGGGCGCGGTCGTCGCCCGCGCCCACCTGCTGGCCGCCGCCGGTCGCCCCGCCGAGGGTCTGGAGCTGCTGGCGGCGGCGACCGGTCACACCCCCGGCACCCAGTGGGCGGGCGTGCCGTGGGTGACCGCCTCCGAGCTGGCCGAACGGCTGGAACCGGAACACATCGCCCGCGTCCTCATGCAGGTCTGCGCGGCGCTGACCGACCCGGTGCCGAGGGCCGGGCGGAACGCCCTCACGCCGTACCTCACGCTGGCCCGCAACGCCGCCACCGTGCACCCCGAGCACGGTCTCCTGCTGGGCGCGGCGTCCGCGCTGGCCCGACGGCTCGGCGAGGTCGCGCTGGCGATCCGCTGGGCCAGCCGAGGAGTACGGTGCCAGCCGTCGAAGATGGGCGAGGTCTGGCTCGGGTACGCGTACCGCAGCGCGGGTCGGACCCGCGACGCCCTCGCGGCGCTCGGCCGGGCGGTCGACCTGGACCCCGACGACCTGGCCATCTACGCCGACATCGCCGGCACCCTGGCCGAGACCGGCCGACTCGACGAGGCGTTGGAGTGGACCGAGCGGGCGCTGGCCCGGGACCCGTCGTTCGACTGCGCGGTGCACACCGCCCACCGGCTGCGGCACCTGCGCGACGGCGACCTGTCCCACCTGGTCGCGCTCGCCGACTTCATCCGTGACCACCCGGACGACAGCCACGAGCACGGCGATCTGGCCCAGTGCTGCCGGGGACGGCCCTGGCTCGGGCAACTGACGCCGGCCGGCGGCCCCCTGGTCGACGCGCTCCGCCGGGCGGTCGCCGACGACGACAACGGCATCGGCGGCGCCGTACGCCTCGCGGCGGCAGCCCCACCGAGCGCCCTACGGACGGCGACGGCGGTGGCGCCCGGACTGCGGATCGAGGTCGCCGACGCCGCGGAGCCGGACCCGCGCGAGCCCCGACGCCCGTCCGCGCAGCGGCTGTGGCATTTCGCGGAGAACGTGCCGACGCCGGCGCTGCCGGTGCCCTCGGCGGCGGCGGTCGAACGGATCGGACAGGTGGCCCACCCGGCGTGGCCGCACCCGCCAGCGGCCTACGACGCGGCGGTGGGCCTGGCCGGCCTCGACGTCGACGACCTGCTCGGGCTGCTGGTGCACCCGCCCGCGGCACCGGCGAGCGGGCTGGGACGACTGCTGGCCGCCCAGGATCCGTCGATCTGGGTCCGCGGGGTGCAGGTCTGGGCCTGTCTGGGGCTGCTGCACCAGCGCACCGACGAGCCCTGGGCGGACTCGACCCGGCGCCGGGTGCTGGTGGACCTGGTCTGGGGTGTGGAGGACTGGGTCACCGAGGCGGCGCTGTTCGCCCTGATCACCGCCGCCTGGGTGGACCCGGCGGTGCGGCCGGACGTGGCCCGCGTGGTGGCGGACCGGTTGGCCGACGCGGCGGCGGTGGCCCAGGCCCGGCCGGTGCCGATCGCGGTCTCGCTGGCCCACCTCGCGCTGGCCGCCCCCGCCCTGGACCCGGACACCGCGGCACTGGCCACCCGGATGCTCGGCGAGCTGGCCCCCCGAATCCCCCGCCCCCGCAACCCGCTGCGCCGCCTCTGGCAACGGCTGACCCGCCGCTCCTGACCCGCGCGCCGCGCCCTCCCCACCGGGGGACGACGCGGCGCGCGGGTGCCGGGTGGGCTCAGGCGACCGGGGCCTTGCCGAGGGCGACCTCGGCCTCCTCCTCCGGGGTGGCCTGCGGCGGCGCCTCGTTGGCGGTGCGCAGCGGGATCTCCTTGATGAACCAGGCGAGCACCGGGATCACGATGGTGAACAGCACAGCCCAGAGGAACACGTGCGAGATCGCGTCCGAGAGGCCGGTGAGGACCAGCTCACGCGTCTGGGCGGGCAGCTGCTTGAGCTTCTCCAGGTCCATCCCGCCCTCGCCGCCGCCGCTGAACGCCTTGCCGGCGGCGGAGCCGGCGAGCTGGTTGGCGAAGATCGCGCCGAAGAGCGAGACACCGAACGAGCCGCCGATCGACCGGAAGAAGGTGGCCGCGCCGCTCGCCGCCCCCAGGTCCTTCTGCTCCACGCTGTTCTGCGCGATCAGCATGGAGGTCTGCATGAGGAAGCCCATGCCGACGCCCAGCACGACCATGTAGAGCGAGGACTGCAGCTTGCTGGTGTCGAGGGCGAGCATGGAGAGCAGCGCCATGCCCCCGGTCATCACCACGCCGCCGATGATCGGGTACGCCCGGTACCTACCGTTCTTGGTGATCGCCCGGCCGATGACCAGCGAGACCACCAGCATGCCGAACATCAACGGCAGCAACAGCAGGCCGCTGTTGGTGGCCGAGGCCCCCTGCACGGTCTGCTGGTAGAGCGGCAGGAAGTTCATCGCGCCGAACATCGCGAAGCCGAGCAGGAAGCCGATCACCGAGATCAGCGCGAAGTTGCGGTTGGCGAACAGCGCCAGCGGCAGGATCGGCTCCGGAACCCGGCGCTCCACGAGGCCGAACGCCACCAGCGCGACCAGCGCCAGCACGGCCAGGCCGAGGATCTGCGGCGAGACCCAGTCGTACTCGTTGCCGCCCCAGGTGGTGATCAGCACGATCGCGGTGATGCCGACCGAGAGCAGGCCGGCGCCGAGCCAGTCGATCCGGTGCTCGGTGCGGTACTTCGGCAGGTGCATCGTGGTGATCAGCACGAGCAGCGCGATGCCACCCAGCGGCAGGTTCACGTAGAACGCCCAGCGCCAGGAGAGGTTGTCGGTGATGAAGCCGCCGACCAGCGGGCCGGCCACCATGGCGATGGCCATGATGCCAGCGATCATGCCCTGGTAGCGCCCGCGCTCACGCGGCGGCACCAGATCGCCGATGATCGCCATCACGCCGACCATCAGGCCGCCGGCGCCCAGGCCCTGCACGGCGCGGAAGGCGATCAGCTCCATCATGCCCTTGTCGACACCGCCGAACATCGCCGAGCCGGCCATGCCGCAGAGCGCCGATCCGATCAGGAAGATGACCACCGAGGTCAGGAAGACCGTCTTGCGACCGTAGAGGTCGCCGAGCTTGCCCCAGATCGGCGTGGAGACAGTCGTGCCGAGGATGTACGCCGTGACGATCCACGTGAAGTGGCCGGCACCGCCGAACTCGAAGGTGATCCGCGGCAGCGCGGTGCTCACGATCATGTTGTCGAGCATCGCGAGCATCATCGCGATCATCAGCCCGAACAGCACGACCCGTACGTTGGGTCGTGCGCCGGCCTGGGTTGCCTGTGTCATGGGTAAGCTCCCCCCAAAGATTGCCTTACTTACTTGCCGCCCGGCTAGTCACCTTACTAGCCGCACGGTAAGTTGGGTACCAACTGACGGTCAAGTGAATTGGGGGGCGTAGGTGAGGGAGAGCACAGGCGGCACCCGAGAGCGGATCAAGGCCGTCGCGTTGGAGCTCTTCACCGAGCAGGGCTACGAGAAGACCTCGCTGCGGGAGATCGCCGAACGCCTCAACGTCACCAAGGCGGCGCTCTACTACCACTTCAAGAGCAAGGACGACATCGTCGCCAGCTTCGTGGAGGATCGGCTGGATCAGATGGACGCGCTGACCGCCTGGGCCGACTCACAGCCCGCGACCCTGGCCACCCGCCGCGCTCTCATCTCCCGCTACGCCGACACGATGTTCGGCGGCGACATGCCGTCGGTGATGCGCTTCTTCGAGCAGAACCAGACAGTGCTCAAGAGCCTCTCCTCCGGCCAGCAGATGCGTGGCCGGATGATGCGGCTCGCCAGCGCCCTCTGCCGGGGCGACGACTCCCCCGCCGCCCAACTGCGCGCCACCCTGTCCCTGTTCGCCGTGCACACCAGCTGGTTCGCCGTGCGGGCGCCGGGCATCACCGACGCCGAACGCCGCCGGCTGGCGCTGGAGGTGGCCGACGAGTTGCTGGCCGCGATCGGCGCGGAGCCCGACGAGGACGCGGCCTTGGCCAGCGGTCGGGGCTGACGAGCCGGCCTCAGGTGCGGGGCAGCTCCAGCCGCAGGCCCAGCAGGGCCACGCCCTCCACCGGCGACCAGTCCTTCTCCGGCATGCGGACGAACCCGAGGCGCTCGTAGAGCCGGTGGGCCGAAACGGCCATCCCCGCGCGGACGCAGATGACGACCGCCGTACAGCCCAGCTCGGCCGCCCGGTCGACGCACGCCTGGGCCAGCGCCGCGCCCACACCCCGACCCTGGGCGGCCGGGTCGACCGCCAGCATGCGGAACTCCGCCTCGCCCGGCCCGGACAGCTCGGCGAACGGAGTGCCCGGCAGCACGAAGGTGACCGAGCCGCGCACCGCGCCGGTCGCCTCGTCCACCGCGACCAGCACCTCGCCGCTGGCGGCCCGGGTCGAGACGTCGGCCAGCACCGCCCCGTACCCGTGCTCGCCCTTGAGCTGACCGTCCGCCTCGTACGCGGCCACTGTCAGCCGGGCGACCGCCGGGAAGTCGGCGCTGTCGGCGAGCCGGACCAGCAGCCCGCTCAACCGATCACCGCGATCAAGTCGCCGTCCTGCACGACGTCGCCCTCGTGCACGGCGAGCTGCTGGACCACGCCATCGGCCTCGGCGACGACCGGGATCTCCATCTTCATCGACTCGAGGATCACCAGAGTGTCGCCCTCGGACACGGTGTCGCCCGCCGACGCGACGACCTTCCAGACGTTCGCCACCATCTCGGCGCGGATCTCCTCGGCCATGTCCACGGCCCTCCCTTTTTCGCGATGTGCCTGCCGACGTATCCAATCACGCGAGGGTGGGACGCGGGAGCGGAGCGGTGCGGCCCGCCGGCCGGGGCGGCCCCGGGGGAAGGCACCGGGTGCCGAGCGCACTACCATCAGCGGGTCGGACCCGACGCCGGGCGGCCGGTGGGTGCACCGGCGCGAGGCCGCGCGCAGCACGGATCCGACCCATCACGAGGAGGTCAGCATGGCGAAGAAGTCCCGCAAGAAGAAGGCCCGCAAGAAGAGCGCCGCCAACCACGGCAAGCGTCCCAACTCCTGAACGCGCCGACGGGCGATGCGCCCGTCACCGGTCAGTCCGACCCGGCGCAGGCCGGGTACGCCGGTGGCCCGGGTCGAAGATCGACCCGGGCCACCGGTGTTTCGCCGTTTCGGTACGCCGACGCTCAGTCGGCCAGCTCACGGGAATCGCTGGTCTCGAAGACCACCAGCTCGGTGAGCTTGACCCGCAGCCGCTCGCGCAGCTGATCGGGTGCGGTCTCGTTGCCGCAGCAACGGGCGACCAGTGCCCGCACCTCCTGTTCGAGCCCGTACTCGCGCAGGCACGGCCCGCACTCGTCGAGGTGGTGCCGGATCAGCGAGCGCCGCTCGTCGGCGCACTCGAGATCCAGGTAGAGGTAGACCTCCGCGAGCACCTCGCGGCAGTCCGTCTCGTGCGGCTTTCCACAGCTCACGTCACACCTCCCGGCCGGCAGCGGCAGCGGCAGAGCCCTTCGCGGACCGGGCGGGGCTGAAGCCCCGCTCCGCGGCGTACTGCTCGAGCAGCTTGCGCAGATTACGACGGCCGCGGTGCAGACGCGACATCACGGTGCCGATCGGCGTGCCCATGATGTCGGCGACCTCCTTGTAGGAGAAGCCCTCCACGTCGGTCAGGTAGACGGCCAGGCGGAACTCCTCCGGCAACTGCTGGAGGGCCTCCTTCACGTCGCTGTCCGGCAGCCGGTCCAGAGCCTCGGTCTCGGCCGAGCGCAGCCCGCTGGAGGTGTGCGACTCGGCCTCGGCGAGCTGCCAGTCGGTGATCTCCTCCGTGGGCGCCTGGATCGGTTGGCGCTGCCGCTTGCGGTAGGAGTTGATGTAGGTGTTGGTCAGGATCCGGTAGAGCCAGGCCTTCAGGTTCGTGCCCTGCTCGAACTGGTGGAAGGCCGCGTACGCCTTCAGGTAGGTCTCCTGGACCAGGTCTTCGGCATCCGCCGGGTTGCGCGTCATGCGCAGCCCAGCAGCGTAGAGCTGATCGACGAATGGCATCGCGTCCCGCTCGAACCGGGCCCTGCGCTCGTCCGTCTTCTCGGTGGTCAACCGCACATCCCCTCGCGTCGGATGCTTTCCCGCCGAGGATACGCGCACGGACCTGCCCACAGATTCACTTCCGGCTGGTGTGCCCGTGCTCACCGCACCCACCCCGCCCGGTCCCGCTGTCACGGGCCAGTCCGGACCATCCAGCAGCCGCTGTAGCTGCCGGGCGTCCCGCTCGTCCCGTTCCAGGCTTCGTGTCTCGGTCGGCACCGGTCACCCCCCTCGCAGAAAAGTCGTCCGGGGTTAGTAACGCGAGATGACCGGTGGGGCATTCCGCCCGGCTCTCCCGTTCCTGGTCCCGGCCCCGGTGGCACCGGCGCTGGGACCAGGAAGGGCCTGGGAGGACTGGCGCCGTCCGTCCGAATCGGGCCGGCGGCACCAACGGATGCAACGACCCGTGGCCGGCGGCGGAAACGGTCGGACGGTTCAGTCGGCCGTCCAGCGGTGCCGGCGCAGCCAGTCCCGCACCACGTCCGCGGTGCCGGCCGGATCCCGCCGTAGGTCGTGCGTCTCACCCGGCCGGGTCACGACCTGCACGCCCGGCCCCGACGCCGGCACCCCGAACGGGTCCCGGTCGCCGTTGACCACCAGCGTCGGCAGGCCGGTGGCCAGTTCGGCGGCCCGGGAGCGTTCCGGCCGGCCGGGCGGGTGCAGCGGGAAGGCCAGCGCGACGACGCCGGCGGCGCCCACCGCGCGGGCCGTCCGGCAGGCCACCCGCGCGCCGCTGGAACGACCTCCGACCAGCAACGTGGGCACCTCGTCGTGGCGAGCGCGCAGCGCGGCGAGCACTGCCGCCCACGCCTCGTCGAGGTGCCCGGCGGGGGCCGGCGCGCGACGGCCGGCGACCCGGTACGGCTGGGTCACCCGGATCACCGTCAGGCCGGCCTCGACCGCCGTGTCCCGTACCGCGAGCAGGTCGGGCGCGTCGACGCTGCCGCCCGCCCCGTGCCCGAGCACCAGCAGGGCGGTCGCCGACGGGGCCGGCAGGTCGGTGTCGATCCGCGCCGGACCGCGGGGCGTGTTGATCTCTTCGCTGGGCAGCACCGACCCATTCTGCGCCGCCCTCGCCGATCACCGGGATGGTTCGCCCCCGGCGGTCAGCTCAGCGGCACCAGGGTGAGCAGGCGGTCGCGTACCGGAGGGCCGGCGTCGTCGGCCGCGTCCGGATCGGGCTCCACCTCGCCGCGCCAGGCGACCAGCATCGCCCGCCGCTCGCGGGGTGTGGTCGCGCCCCACACGCCGTGGCAGTCGCCGACCTCCAGCGCCCACGCCAGGCAGGAACCCTGCACGTCACAACTGCGGCACAGCGCGACGGCGGCGTCCGCCGGTTCGTTCGGCGCCGGAAAGAACGTCTCCGGATCGACGCTCTGGCACGTCCCTCTGGTGCGCCACGCGTCGTCCTGTCGGCGTTCTCGCAAGGCCCGCAGCAGCCGCGGATCTCTCCGTGCCGCAGCCACCTCGTGCGGACGGGGCATACGCGCCCGTGTCATTCCACCCACCTCCCCCGTGGGACCGGCAAGATCGGTGGATGTCGTCCGCCCCGTGCGAATCGACAGCCACTACCGGCGCTGTGTTGTATCGCACTTCCGGACACCGGGACAAGGGGCTACGGAGAACATGGCTGAACGGCCAGGCGACGAATCGAGCAGAACCCTGGCAAATCGGTGCCCGACGATGCCTGTCATCTTCAGAACAGGGTCAGCTCCGATGGGGCCGGCAGCGGCCGAACGGACACTCGGGCGGTCAACTCCGGGCCGTCGTTGCGGACGTCACCCACCGCCGGCCCGACCGGGCGGATCTCCAACCCGGCCAGCCGATCGGGCGACGCGGGCGCGAGCAGGCGTTCGGGCTCGTCGCACGGCCCCAGCCAGGACGACCACTGATCGGGCGGCAGCAGCACCGGCATCCGGTCGTGCACCTCGGCCAGCTCGCCGAGCGCCGCGGTGGTCAGCACGCTGAAGGTGAGCCGACTCTCGGCGCCGGACTCCCAGACCGACCAGATGCCGGCCAGGGCGAGCACCGAGCCGTCGGCCGGGGTCATGAAGTACGCCTGCCGGCCGCCGTCGGGCTGGCGGACCCACTCGTACCAGCCGTCGGCCGGGACCAGGCAGCGGCGGCGGGTGAACGCGCCGGCGTACGCCCGACTGGTGGCCACCGTCTCGGCCCGCGCGTTGATCATGCGGGCGGCGCCGGCGGCGGAACGGGACCAGTGCGGCAGAAACCCCCAGCGGGCGACACAGAGGCTGCGATGCCCTTCCGGGGTGAGCCGGACCAGCGGCACGCGATCGGTGGGCGCGACGTTGTGATCCGGCCGGATCGCGCCGTCGGTGTCGTCGGACGACTCGAACAGCGCGCTCAACTCGCCGGAGCCACGGGTCGTCGCGTACCTGCCGCACATGCGCTCACGCTAACCCGCCGGGGGCCCGGCCTGCTGTCCCGCCAACCGGGAGTACGACCGCCGGTCGGCGTCACTCACCGGCCGACACGGCAGAATGTAACCGTGGGGAATCTGACCGCGACCCGGCCGCCGCAGCCGTGGAGCGCACCGACCGCGTCCGACCCGGTGTCGGCGACACTGCGCCTGCCCGGCTCCAAGTCGATGACCGCCCGCGCCCTGGTGCTCAGCGCCGTGGCCGCCGGGCCGTCGACCCTGGCCGAGCCGCTGCGCGCCCGTGACACCGAGCTGATGGCCGCCGGCCTGCGCGCGATGGGCACCTACGTGTCGATCAACGACGACGAGCGTTGGCTGGTCCGGCCGCACCCGCTGGTCGGCCCCGCCCACGTGGACGTGGGGCTGGCCGGCACCGTGATGCGGTTCCTGCCGCCGGTGGCGGGGCTGACCGACGGGCAGGTCACCTTCGACGGCGACCCGCACGCCCGCACCCGCCCGCTCGGCCCGCTGGTCGACGCGCTGCGCTCGCTGGGCGTCCGGATCGACGCCACCGGGACGGGCAGCCTCCCGCTGACCGTGCTCGGCACCGGTGGGGTCACCGGCGGCGAGGTGGTGATCGACGCGTCCGCGTCCAGCCAGCTGGTCTCCGGTCTGCTGCTGGCCGCCCCGCGCTTCGACCGGGGCCTCGTGGTGCGCCACGTCGGTGCGCCGGTGCCCTCCGCGCCGCACCTGCGGATGACCGTGCAGATGCTGCGGGCCGCCGGCGCCGCCGTCGACGACACCACCCCCGACGTCTGGACCGTCGAGCCCGGCCCGCTCACCGGGCGTGGCTGGGAGATCGAGCCGGACCTCTCCGGCGCGGTGCCGTTCTTCGCCGCCGCCCTGGTCACCGGTGGTGAGGTGACCCTGCAGGGTTGGCCGCACAGCAGCGCCCAGCCGGTCGAGCAACTCCGCTCGCTGCTGCAGCGGATGGGCGGCGAGGTCACCCTCTCCACCAACGGGCTGACCGTGCGCGGCACCGGGGTGGTGCACGGCCTGACCGCCGATCTGTCCGACGTCAGCGAGCTGACCCCCGCGCTGACCGCGCTGGCCATGCTTGCCGACTCGCCGTCGGTCTTCACCGGTGTCGGGCACATCCGCGGCCACGAGACCGACCGGCTGGCCGCGCTGGCGCGGGAGTTCGCCGCCCTCGGGGCCGACATCACCGAGACACCGGACGGGCTGGAGATCCGGCCTCGCCCGCTGCGCGGCGGGATGTTCCGCACCTACCACGACCACCGGATGGCCCACGCCGCCGCGGTGGCCGGGCTCGCCGTTCCGGGCATCGAGGTGGACGACGTGGGGTGTACCTCCAAGACCATGCCCGAGTTCCCGGCACTATGGTCAGCGATGGTGACCGGCAAGAACTGACGCGAGAAGGGGACAGGTCCTGGCGACCAAACGGCGGGAGTACGACGAGGACGACGTACGCGTCCGACCCGGAAAGTCGTCGCGCCCGCGTACGCGCACCCGCCCGCAGCACGCCGACGCGGTGGACGGCTTCGTCATCGCCGTCGACCGGGGGCGCTACCAGTGCGTGCTGGCCGGGGCCGAACGCGGCGTGGTGGGGGCCGAGCTGCCCACGGTGACCGCGATGCGGGCCCGGGAGCTGGGCCGCAAGTCGGTGGTCGTGGGTGACCGCGTCAGCCTGGTCGGCGACACCTCCGGCGCGGAGGGTGCTCTCGCCCGGATCGTCCGGATCGCCGTGCGCCGCTCGGTGCTGCGCCGCACCGCCGACGACGACGAGACCACCGCCGAGGGTCGGCTGGAACGGGTGGTGGTGGCGAACGCCGACCAGTTGGTGATCGTCAGCGCGTTGGCCGATCCGCCGCCGCGCACCGGGTTCATCGACCGCTGCCTGGTGGCCGCGTACGACGCGGACGTCGAGCCGCTGCTCTGCCTCACGAAGGCCGACCTGGCCGGGCCGGAGGAGGTGCTGGGCTACTACACCGAGCTGGAGCTGCCGTACGTGCTCAACCGCCCCGACTCCGACCTCGCCGCGCTCCGTGCGCTGCTGAGCGGCAAGGTGTCGGTACTGGTCGGGCACTCCGGGGTGGGCAAGTCGACGCTTGTCAACCGCCTCGTCCCGGAGGCGCTGCGCGCGGTCGGCGTGGTCAGCGCGATCGGCCGGGGCCGGCACACCTCGACCAGCGCCGTGGCGCTGCGGCTGCCACCGGTGCCGGGCGTCGACACCGACCCGGGCTGGATCATCGACACCCCCGGTATCCGCAGCTTCGGGCTGGCGCACGTCTCCGCCGACAGCCTGCTGCACGGCTTCCCGGACCTGGTCGAGGGCACCGTCGACTGCCCGCCCAACTGTCAGCACACGGCCGACGAGACCGACTGCGCGCTGGACGCCTGGGTGGCCGCCGGCAAGGCCGACCCGCGCCGGCTGGCGTCGTACCGCCGGTTGCTCGCCTCGCGGGCCGGCGAGGGCGACGCGCGCGGCGACAGCGACCAGCGCGGGCCCGGCGAGGGTGACCGGCGCGGGCCCGACGAGTGACCCGCGAGGCGTCGGCTAGGTTGCCGGCATGACCGGCTACGCCGACGACCTCGCCCTCGCCCACCTGCTCGCCGACCGGGCCGACGCCATCGCCATGACCCGGTTCCGGGCGCTCGACCTGCGGGTGGAGACGAAGCCCGACCTGACCCCGGTCTCCGACGCGGACACGGCCGTGGAACGGGAGATCCGCGCGCTGCTGGCCGAGCACCGGCCCGCCGACGGGCTGCTCGGCGAGGAGTACGGCGCCGAGCCGGCCACCGATCCGAACGGCCGGCGGTGGATCGTCGACCCGATCGACGGCACCAAGAACTTCGTCCGTGGGGTGCCGATCTGGGCCAGCCTGATCGCGCTGTACGACGGCGACCGACCGGCCGTCGGCGTGGTGTCGGCGCCGGCGTTGGACCGACGCTGGTGGGCGAGCGCCGGCGCGGGCGCGTACGCCGGGCGGGGCCCGGCCGCGGGCGACCGGATCGGGGTCTCGGCGGTGCGCCGGGTCGCCGACGCGAGCGTCTGCTACTCGTCCCTGACCGGGTGGGAGGACGCCGGGCGCCTCGACGCGATGCTCGACCTGCTGCGGGCCGGTTGGCGCAGCCGGGCGTACGGCGACTTCTACGGCTACATGCTGTTGGCCGAGGGCGCACTGGACGTGATGGCCGAGCCGGAGTTGTCGCTGTGGGACGTGGCGGCGCTGGTGCCGATCATCACGGAGGCGGGTGGGACGGTCACGGATCTGAGCGGTCGACCGTCCCCGACCGGCGAGCCGGGCACCGAGAGCAGCGTGGTGGCCACCAACGGTGTGCTGCACGCCGACATCCTCGCCCGGCTGGATCGACCAGCCGAGCGCTGACCCCCGGCAACCTCTATCCTCGCCAGGTGGTCTCCTCCGGCTGGTGCTTCCTCGCGGCGATGATCGTCGCGTACGGCTTCGCCAACCTGCTCCAGTCGGTGGCCGCGGCGCGCACCACCGTCCACCACACCTTCGATCCGGGTCTGCTGCTGCGACTGGCCGGGCACCGGACGTACCTGGTGGGGCTGAGCTGCCAGATCGGCGGGTTCGTGCTCGCCTTCCTGGCCCGGCGGGACCTGCCCCTGTTCCTGGTGCAGGCGAGCGTTGCGGCCGGGCTCGGGGTGACCGCCATCATCGGCGTGCTGGTGCTGAAGTGGCGGTTGCCGGTGGCGGAGGTGGCCCTGCTGGCGCTGCTCTTCGCCGGGATCACCGCGCTGGTGCTGGCCGCGCGGCCGGCGCCGTCGAAGCAGCTCGGCACCGCCGGCTCGGTGGCCCTGCTGGTGGCGCTCGGGGTCATCGCGGTGCTCGGTTTCTTCGCCGTCCGACTGCACGGGGCGCCCGGGTCGGTGGCCCTGGGCTCGCTGGCCGGGCTGGCGTTCTCCTCGGCGGCCGTCGCGGCCCGGCCGCTGGCCTCCGCGCCGTCGGCCGAGGCGTTCCTCGCCAACCCGCTGTTCTACCTGCTGATCGCCCACTCGATCGTCGGCCAACTGCTGCTCGGCCTGGCCATGCAGCGCGGTTCGACGACCGCTGCGGTCGCCGCCATGGACGCCGCCGGAGCGGTGCCGGCGGCGATCGTCGGCCTGCTGCTGCTCAACGACAAGATCTGGCCGGGTCGGGAGTGGCTGGCCGCCACCGGTTTCCTGGTCACCCTGGCCGCCGTGATCGGCCTGACCCGCTACGCGCAGCCGCAGCAGCACCGCTCGGTGGCGCACCGCCACGACCGGGCCATGGTCGGCGCCGGCCGGCCCGTCTGACCGCAAACCCACGCCGCACCGAAGGGAGCGGCGTGGGTTTCTCGGCTCAGGCTTCGACGGGCTTGCGGCGGCTCACCACCCGCTCGTAGAGACGTTCCAACGCCCCGGCGGTCCGCTCCCACGTGTAGCTGCTGCGGACCCGGTCCACGGCGGCGTGACCGTAGGCGAACCGGCCGGCGTTGTCGGCGAGCAGCCGGCGCAGGGAGACCCCGAGCGTCCGCACGTCGCCGGGAGGCACCAGACGGCCGGTTACCTCGTCGACCACCGCGTCCGCCAGGCCGCCCATCGCGTAACCGACCACCGGCACCCCGCAGGCCATGGCCTCCAGGGAGACCCGTCCCGCCGAGGAGTAGTGCGGCGTGCAGGCCACCACGTCGGCCGACCGGTACCAGGTGGCCATCTGGTCGTGCGGCACCGCCCCGACCAGGCGCACCTGCTCGGCCACCCCGGCCCGCTCGGCCAGCTCGCGGAGGCGACGCGCCTCCGCGTGGTTGGCCAGCTGGCCGGCCGGTGGGCCACCGGCGATCACCAGTTCGGCGTCGCCGACCAGCCGCATCGCCCGGATCAGGTCGTCCTGGCCATGCCCCGGGGACAGTCCGCCGACGGAGAGGATCCGGGCCCGCTGTTCGCGCGGGGCCGCCTCACCGTCGGGGTGGAACTGCGCGGTGTCCACCCCGGCCGGCACCATCGCCACGGAGGTACGTTGCAGACCCATCCGGGTCAGCTCGTCCACCTCGTCGTTGCACTGGGCGACGGCGATGTCCACCGCCCGGGTCAGCGCCCGCTCCAGCGGGATCCGCTCCCCCGGGCCGTCGTACTCGCCGCCCAGGTGGCGCAGCTGCTCCACACCGAGCGAATGAAAGGTCTGCACGACCGGGATGTCGGTCTCCCGGACGGCGTGCGCGGCGGCCAGGCCACCGATCCAGTAGTGCCCGTGCACCACCTCGGGGCGCCAGGCGCCGCCCCACTCGTCGGTCAGCCAGCGCCCGAACTCGGTGACGTGCGGGATCAGACCGGCGGTGGGCAGGGCGGTCGCCGGGCCGACGGGCACCCGGTGCACCCGGTAGCCGCCGACGTCCACAGTCGCCGGCAGGTCCGGGTCGTCCCGGCGCTCGTAGATGCGGACATCGTGGCCTCTGCCAGCCAGCTCGGCGGCGACCCGCGCGATGTGTTGTTGGGTGCCGACCGGCGGGCCGTCGGCGTGCCGGTACGAGCTGGTGTGCGCGCAGACGAGGCCGACGCGCATGGGTCACCTCCCTGCGATCTTTTCCTCGGCGGTCCCGGTCAGAGCGTCCCATTAACCTCGGAGCCCCGAGCCGAAACCTGGCAGATCGGGAACAGTCACCGCGAGTGCCGCCGACACTTGCGCCACGGCAACCACATGAGCCCCGATTCGACGACGTATCGGACGGATCGCCGATGATCGTCGGGCGGCTGCTGGTATGACCGGGCCCGCCCGGGGGTACCGCTGGAGAATGCCGCTGACCCGCACCCTCGACGATTCGACCGTGGTGATCACCGGCGCGTCCAGCGGGATCGGCACCGCCACCGCGTACGCGCTGGCTCGCCGGGGCGCCGCCGTGGTGCTCGCCGCCCGCAGCGAGCCCGCGCTGCGACAGGTCGCCCAGCGCTGCCGGGAGCTGGGCGGCCGGGCGGTGGCCGTCCCGACCGACGTGACCGACCTGGAGTCGGTGCAGCGGCTGGCCGACCGCGCGGTGGGCGAATTCGGCCGCATCGACGCCTGGGTGAACAACGCCGCGGTGAGCGCGGTGGGCCTGTTCGACGAGATCCCCGTCGCCGAGTTCCGGCGCGTGCTGGAGGTCAACCTGCTGGGCACGGTGCACGGCATCAAGGCCGCGTTGCCGTACCTCGGCGCGGCCGGCGGCGGCGTGCTGGTCAACAACGCGTCGGTGCTGGCCGAGGTGGCGATGCCCTACCAGTCGGCGTACAACGCGGCCAAGCACGGCATCCGCGGGCTGACCGACACCGTCCGGCAGGAGCTGCGGGTCACCGGTCGGGGGCAGATCTCCGTCTGCGCCGTGCTGCCGGCCACCATCGACACCCCCTTCTTCCGGCACGCGGCCAACCACAGCGGTCGCGAGCTGGTGCCACCCCCGCCGATCTACCCGCCGGAGGTGGTCGCCGAGACGATCGTGCGGTTGCTGCGCCGGCCGCGTCGCGAGGCGTACGCCGGTGGCGCCGCGCGGCTGCTCGGCCTGCAGTGGCGGCTGGCGCCGGCGCTGGTCGAGCGCACCCTCGGCTGGTACGTCCACCGCACCCAGTTCGGTCCGGGTGCGCGGCTGGACAGCACCGGAAACGTGTTCCACGCCGACGGGCAGGCCAGCCGCGGCGGTGGCTGGCACGGTCGGCGGCGTCAGCTGGTGCGGATGACCGCCGCGTTCGGTCTCGCCGCGGCCGGCACCGCCGTCGGCACGATGGCCATGAACCGCCGCTCCCGGTCGGATCACTGATGGCTGGCGTCGATCGACCGGACGCGCCGTTCGTCCGCGGGCCACGCCCCGAGGCGACCATCCCGGTGGACGAGCGCTGCCGGGTGGAGGTCGACGAGTCGTCCCCGGTCATCCGGTTGAGCGGGGTGCTCGACACCGCCGAGGCCGACCGGGTCCACGACGCGTTGCTCGCACGGCTCAGCGACCGGCCCGGCCCGGTGGTCGCCGACGTGACCGGGCTGCGGGTCACCGACCCGGCCGGACGGAGCGTCTTCGCCGAGGTCCGCCGGGAGATCGCCGACTGGCCGGCCGCGGACCTGCTGCTGTGCGACCCGGCGGTCTCCGGGCCCGGTCGCCCCGACGCCGTCCTGGCGGGTGTGCCGGCCTGGCCCACCCTCGACGCCGCGCTGGCCGCGGTCGCCGCGGCGCTGGCGGCGGTGCTGACCGCCGAGCTGCCGCCGACCGCGGAGTCCGCCCGGCAGGCCCGCGAGCTGGTCGCCACCGGTTGTGCGCGCTGGGGCATGCCGGCCCTGACCGAGCCGGCGCAGATCGCGGTCACCGAGATGGTCAACAACGTGGTCACGCACGCCCGGACCCCGATGAGCGTCCGGTTGGCGCCGCAGGACCACACCCTGCGCCTGGCGGTTCGGGACCACTCGTCGCGCCGGCCCACGTTCGCCGGTCTGTCCCCGCCGAACCGGGTGGGTGGCCGGGGTCTGCTGCTGATCGACACCGTGGCCCGCCGGTGGGGCACCAGCATGGTGCCGGACGGCAAGGTCGTCTGGTGCGTGCTGCATCCGGACGACGAGGCGGCGCACGGCTGACGGGCTTCCCGCACCCGGTGTCCGGTTCGCCGCCGCATGACCGGCGGTGCTCCGGTTACGGCGGGAGGGCAGCGGGTAGTGATCAGACATGCGCGACAACGAGTACCCGACCCCCGTGTCCGACACCGAGGCGGAGGGGCTGCCCGACACCGCCGATGACGACTCGAGCGCCAACGACGACGTGCTCACCGGGCGCGAGGCGGACGGCCCGGAGCCGGCCCAGCTGCCCGGCGACCGGACGCCGGTGGCGGTGGACCGCTTCGGGACGACCGCCGAGGAGCAACTGGACGGGGAGTCGTTGGACTACAAGCTCGACCGAGAGGTCTACGAGCGCCCGGTGGACGACCCCCTGGCCGGCCCGGTCGACCCGAAGATCGCCTTCGAGGCGGAGAACGAGGCCGCCGCGGCGGAGGCCCAGCTGGACGCCGACGTGATGGACCCGGGGCCCACCTCGGATCCCAACTCGCCGGTCTCCCTCTACGACCACGGCCAGCTCGGCACGGTCGCCGACGCCACCGTGGGCCGGCTCGTGGAACCGGACGAGGGGGCGCACACCGACCAGGAGACCGACTCCGTGGCGTACGACGCCGGGTCGGCGGGCGGCGGGGCGACCGCGGAGGAGCTGGCCATCCACGAGACCGAGCCGCCGCGCTCGGTCTGAGCCGATCAGTCGTCCAGGCCACGCTCGATCGCGTAACGGGTCAACTCGACCCGGTTGTGCAGCTGCAGCTTGCCCAGCGTGTTCTGCACGTGGTTCTGCACGGTGCGGTGGGACAGGCCGAGCCGCTGCGCGATCTGCTTGTACGACATTCCCTTGGCCACCAGGCGCAGCACCTCCGTCTCCCGGTCGGTGAGGCGGGGCATTCCCGGCTCCGCGTCCCCGCTCGTGCCCTGTCCCGGCCCGGCGGCCATCCGCCGGTACTCCCCCAGCACCAACCCCGCCAGGCCGGGCGTGAAGACCGGGTCACCGGCGGCGGTGCGGCGGACCGCGTCGAGGAACGCGGCGGGCGCCGTCGACTTCACCAGGTAGCCGGTGGCGCCCGCCTTGACCGCGTCGAGCACGCCCTGCTCCTCGCCGCTGGCGCTGAGCATCAGCACCCGGACCTCGGGCAGCGCGGCGCGCAGCCCGACGACCACCTCGACCCCGGAGATGTCCGGTAGTTGCAGGTCGAGGACCACCACGTCGGGTCGGGCGGCGGCGGCGACCCGGATCGCCTGCCGCCCCTCGCCGCTGGTCGCCACCACCAGGAAGCCAGCCTCGGCCAGATCTCGGGCCACGCCCTCGCGCCACATCGGATGGTCGTCGACCACCATCACCCGCACCGCCGTCACCGCTGCACCCTCGGCACGATCAGCTCGATCTCGGTGCCCGCGTCGGGGGTCGACATGATCCGGACCGTACCCCCGAGGTCGGTCACCCGACCGCGGATCGACTGGGCCACGCCGAGCCGCCCCTGCGCGGCGGCCTCGACCAGTCTGCCGTCCGGGATGCCCGGCCCCTCGTCGCGGATCGACACGGTCACGGTCTCCCCCTCATCCTCGATCAACACCCAGGCCCGCCCGCCGGCGTGGCGGCCCACGTTGTCCAGGGCCGCGCCGGCCGCCGCCGCCAACTCGCCGGCCACCTGCCGGGGCAGGGTCACCGGCGTGGCGGGGGCCGAGAGCGACACCGCCGCCGAGGCGTACCGGCCGAGCAGGCTCCGCAGGTCCACCACTTCCGCCCCGGCGGCGGCCGGTGCGATGCCCGTGATCAGTGCCCGCAGGGCGGCCTCCTGCTCACCGGCGAGCCGGGCCAGTTCGCCGGCCTCGCCGGGCAGGTGCGCGCCGCGCCGCTGCACCAGCGCCAGCACCTGGAGCACCGAGTCGTGGATGTCGCGTGCCAGTCGTTCCCGCTCCCGGGTGGCCGCCTCCAGCTCCACCGCGTGTTGCAGGCGTTCCTCGGCGGTCACGGCGAGCCGGGCGACATGGCCGACCACCACCCCGGCGAGCAGCAGCAGGATCACCCCGGTGAAGGAGGACTGGCTGATCCGTTCCCGGGTGGCCACGTCCGCGCCGGCCACCAGCAGCGCGGCCACCGTGCCCCGCCGCCGGCCGCCGGAGACGGCCCAGGCCAGCACCGGGCCGGCCATCCAGGCAACCCCCAGGGTGGGTACGCCGTGGGCGAGCGCCTCCCGTCCGATCACCCAGGGGGTGGACAGCACGATGGCGACCACCACCCCGAGGTCGGCCAGCAGCAGCGGCCAGCGGCGCCAGGCGGGCCGGGCGTACCCGACGGCGGTCGCCCCGGTCCAGAGGATCATCGCCAGGATCAGGGCGCCGACGGCGAACGGGTGGTCGTACCGGTCGGCGTCGCGCACGGCGAGCGCGCAGACATACCCGAGGGAGGCCACCCGGAACACCGTGAGCGCCCGCCAGAGCGGCACCTCGAAACCACCCGGCGGCGACGGCATGGCGGTCAGGATGCCACAGCCGGGCCGACGGCGCGGGGTCACGGAGTGCGCCTCACGTAACCCTGACGTACGGTTGAAAAGCCGCGAATACTCCGAGATCCGCTGTCGGGACGGGCCATGACGAATGCAGATCCGCACGCACCGCGTACGGTTGTGCCCATCGAACCCTCCCTCCTGATCGCCGAGGCCTTCGAGCAGGCCCAGGTGACCGAGATTCGACACTCGGTCACCTCTTGCGCGCACGCCTCCGGCCTCGACGGCCAACGGCTGGACGACTTCGTGCTGGCGGTCAACGAGTTGATCACCAACGCGGTGCGGCACGGCGGTGGGCGCGGGTGGCTGCGGCTCTGGCGGGAGCCCAGCGCGCTGTTCTGCGAGGTGGCGGACCACGGGCAGGGCATCACCCCGCAGCGGCTGGGCGACCGGAGTCGGCCCGCCCCGGACACGGCCGGCGGGTGGGGTCTCTGGCTGGCCCGGGAGCTGACCGACGCCATGGAGATCGCCACCAGCGCCGCCGGCACCACCGTCCGCATCACCGCCACCCTCGCCGCCACCGACCGCACCCAGCGCTGAGACCGGGCCGGGGCGCGGGCGGGCTCAGCCGAAGAGGGCCGAGACCGATTCCCCGTTGTGGATCCGGCGCATGGCCTCGGCCAGGGCGGGAGCCACCGAGAGGACCTGGAGTTTCCCGACCCGCTTCGCGGCCGGAATGGGGACCGTGTTGGTGCAGACGATCTCCAACACGCCGTCCTGCTCGCTGAGCCGCCGCAGTGCGTCGCCGGAGAACAGGCCGTGCGTGCAGGCCAGCCGGATCGAGCGCACCTTCAGGCCACGCAGGTGCTCCATCAGCTCGACCACCGTGCTGCCCTTGGCGATCTCGTCGTCCAGCACGATGACGTCCCGATCGGCGACCTCGCCGATCACCGCGCTGATCTTGACCAGGTCGTCGCTGAACCGCTGCTTCGCACCGGCCGCCACCGGCGTGCCGAGCAGCCGGGCGAAGGCGGCGGCCTCCTTGGCGTTGCCCAGATCGGGCGAGACCACCACGGTGTTGCTGAGGTCGTAGCGCCGGAAGTGGGTGGCCAACTCGCGCAGCGCGTGCAGATGATCCACCGGGACGCTGAAGAAGCCGTGCACCTGCGGCGAGTGCAGGGTCATCGCGAGCACCCGGTCCGCCCCCGCCGAGGTGAGCAGGTCGGCGACGAGCCGGGCGCCGATCGAGATCCGCGGCGCGTCCTTCTTGTCCGAGCGGGCGTACGCGTAGTGCGGCAGCACCACAGTGATCCGGCCGGCGGACGCGCCCCGCGCCGCGTCGATCATCAACAACAGCTCGACGAGGTTCTCCTGCACCGGGGGCACCAGCGGCTGGATCAGGAAGACGTCCCGCTCCCGGCAGTTGGCCTGCAACTGCACTTCCAGGCAGTCGTTGGCGAACCGGGAGACCCGCACCGGATGCAGCGGCACCCCCAGGTGGGCGCAGATCTCGGCAGCCAGGTCGGGATGGGCGGTTCCACTGAAAACGGCGATGTCGCGCACGTTCGCACATCGTAGGCGACGAGGAGGCCAACGTGACGGCGGTCGCTCCGCGCCGCCGCTTTGGGTACGGTGCTGCCGTGACCCCCGAGTACGTCGCCGCCATCGACCAGGGCACCACCTCCTCGCGGTGCATCGTCTTCGACTCCACCGACGCGGCCGGGCTCGCTGCGCGATCCGAGAGGATGACGAGATGCCGTACCTGGTCCTGACGATCATGGCGAGCCTCGGTCTGGCCGGCATGGCGTACGCGGCCGTCCGTTTCTGGCGGGACCTCGGCCTGCTGCGGCGGGGCGTCCGGGTGCCGGGCGAGGTGGTGGAGCTCCGTCCGGTCACCTTCGGCCACGGCCCGCGCACCTACTACCCCGTCGTTCGGTACCAGACCGTCGACCGTTCCGTGGTCACCGCGACGCCGGGGCGTTGGCGGCAGACCCCGCTGTCGACGGCGCCCGGGCCGGTCACCGTGGTGCACGAGCCCTCCCGTCCGACCCGGATCCTGGTCGAGTCGCCGGCTCTGGGGGGAACGTCCTCAGTGGTCGTGCCGTTCGTCTCGCTGTTCGGCGTGAGCGCGACCGTGCTGGCCGTCGGCATCGTGGTCTTCTCGGTCCTGAGCTGATCCGCCCTCCACAGTGGTTGGCTGCGGTGGGTACCGTCGGCCGCGCAGGCAGACGACAGCGGGAGGGGCACGATGACCGGGCCGATCGGCACCACACCAACTCCGGGCGTGATGGCGCAGCTGGCGGCGCGGATGCGGGAGCAGTTGGGCCGCGGCGAGGAGCTGCGCGGCCGGTTGACCGGCCTGACCGGTCACGCGGAGAGCGAGAACGGGTTGGTGCGGGTCACCTGCACGGCCGAGGATCCCGCCCAGGAGCTGCACATCGATCCGCGGGCGCTGCGGATGCCCGCAGCCGAGCTGGCGGAGCTGATCTCCGGCCTCCTTCGGGCGGCGCGGGCCGACCTCCAGCGGGCCACCGCCGAGGTGATGCGCGAGTTCGGTGGTCCGGCCGGGCCCGCGGCGGTCCTGCACGACCCGGCGGCGGCGCAGGCCAAGCTGGCGCAGCTCAACGACATGGTCAGCGGGCCGATCCGGGAGAGCACGGAGATGTTGGAACGCCTGCGGCGTCAACTGGGGGTCTGACCCGAGCCGGCCCGGAGCGGGTCAGCGGCCCTGCCGCGCCCGCTTCGCGGCCGCCCGCACGAACACGACGGCGAGCGCCACCATCACCGCCAACAGGACCGAGCCCACCATCAGCGGGGCGATGAGCCAACTCATCAGGTTGACGGTGGCCCGCTCGCCGTTGGCCCAGCCGTCGACCTGCTCCCCCGCGCGCGGGGAGCCGCCGCCCACCGGGCCGGTGACCACCCGGCCGTCGGCCATGCTCCAGGTGCCGCGGCACCGCTCGGTCGCCTTCGGACCGCCGAGGTCGCACGACTCGACCTGGATGCTCACCCGCTCGGCGCCGATCAGATTGCGGCCGAGGCCGACGGGCAACACCAGGAGGACCAGGACCATGAGGATCGGCACCAGGACCCGCTGCCAGCGCGGCCGGCGGGCCATCCGGGTCACGTAGTCATCGGGGGGCGTCGACGCGGACCGTCCGGATGCCATGGGCCGCAGGCTACCAGCGACGGGCACCCCCGCCCATCCATGATCCTGTTAGGCTGTCCGCGCTCCGGCACCATGAACATCGATCACGTACACGGGGAGAGTCGATGATCGAGGTTGATCCGCCGGCGATCCGTGCGCTCGGCGACACGATCGAACGTCAGGTCGGGCCGCCCCTGGACGCCTGCGCCGAGCTGCTGACGTCCGCCCGCGCCATCGAACACAGCAACTTCACCTCGGTGGTGCCGCAACTCGCGGTCGCCTACGTCGGCGCCGTCGAGTTCGTCGAGGAGCAACTGCGCACCAAGCGCGAGCACCTCACCGAGGTCCGGTCCCGGTTGGTCCGCACCGCGGACAACTGGGAGGCCGCGGAGACCGCCAGCACCATCGTCCCCCGCTGAAGACGCCGGAGACCGACATGGCAGACCCTACCTACCCCGCGGCAGCCGCGAAGATCGCGCTGGTGGAGATCAGCCTGGCCGCCGCGGTCATCCCCGCCGCCTGGCCCATCGCCCAGATCGTCTACTTCAACCAGTGCGACCCAGAGACGATCATGCGCAAGGGCGGCGACTGGCTCGCCATGTACGACCAACTCGGCACCGCCCACGACAACCTCGACGACGCCGTCGCGACCCTGACACCGGCCCAGTGGAGCGGCCAGGACCGCGACGCGTTCGGGGTGCACATCAACGCCTACGGCGCGCAGGTCGTCGGCACCCAGGTGCTGGCGATCACCGTGGGCGTCACCATGCTCTGCGTCGGCGCCGCCCTGCTCTGCCTCGTCGTGGCGTACGCGGTGGTGTCCACCATCCTGGCGGTCTTCGCCACCTTCATCGCGGCGGCCTCGGCGACCGTCGTCGGAGCGCCCGCCGCGGCGTCCGCCGAGGCGACGGCGACCTCGTTCGCCGCCTCGGCGCTCAGCTTTCTGAAGGGGATCGAGGCGATGGCCGAGGCGATCGCCACCGGCGGAGCGGCGGCCATCGCGGGCGCCGCCTCGTTCGACGTCGGCACCCAGCTCGGCACCGGCGACACCGAGGTGCTCAAGGATCTGGTCCAGGCCACCGTCGACGGGCTCGACAACGTGGCCGCCGGGTTCCTGTCGAAGTGGGAGCGCGACTTCGTCGGCTACGGCATCCACAGCGGCGCCCGGCACGCCGTGGGTTCACCGACCGGGCCGGGCTACCTCATCTACGGCGGTGGGACCCAGGTCGCGCCGGCCGGTTCGGACGGCGACGGGGACACCGTCTGGGGCACCTCGGGCGTGGTGGACAACCTGTGGGCACGGCTGTTCGGGGGCGACGCCTGGAACCACTGAGCGAGCCGGGACGACACCCGTCCCGGCGCCGCGTTCACTCCCAGCGGTTGCCGGTGAGCTTCTCGTAGACCTCGACGTAGCGGGCGCGGGTCGCCTCGACGACCTCGGCGGGCACGTCCGGCGCCGGAGGCAGCTTGTTCCAACCGCTGCCGGTGGCCCAGTCCCGGACGTACTGCTTGTCGTAGGAGAACTGCACCCGGCCCGGCTGGTACGACTCGGCCGGCCAGAACCGCGACGAGTCGGAGGTGAGCAGCTCGTCGGCGAGCACCAGGGTGCCGTCCGGCGCCCAGCCCAGCTCGATCTTGGTGTCGGCGACCAGGATGCCCCGGTCGGCGGCCAGCTCGGCGCCACGCCGGTAGACGTCGATGGTGATCTGTCGCAGCCGCTCGGCGGTCGCCTCGCCCACCTTGTCCACCACGTCGGTGTACGTGATCGGCTCGTCGTGCTCGCCCGCCGGCGCCTTGCTCGACGGCGTGAAGATCGGCTCGGGCAGGATCGACGCCTCGCCGAGCCCGCGCGGCAGCGGTACGCCGGAGACCGCGCCGGTGCGCTCGTACTCCCGCAGGCCGCCGCCGGTGAGGTAACCCCGGGCGACGCACTCGACCGGGACCATGTCCAGCCGCTGGCAGCGGATGGCCCGCCCGGCGAACTCGGCCGGCACGTCGGTGGCCGAGATGACGTGGTTCGGCACCAGGTCGGCGAGCTGCTCGAACCACCACAGCGAGAGGGCGGTGAGCAGTCGACCCTTGTCCGGGATCGGTGTCGGGAGGGCCACGTCGTAGATCGAGATGCGGTCCGACGCGACCAGGATCAGGTCGTCGCCGTCGGCGTACACGTCCCGGACCTTGCCCGAGTGCAGAAGTTCCACGCGCCCTAGTACACCACGCGGCGACGCCGGGCCCGTTCCGGCACCCGTACCGCCCTCGGGCTGCCGGGTGACCGGACGGACGTTGACACCCTCCTGCGCCGCCTGCGTGAATGGTCCGACCCGTCCGTACGTGCCAGGAGACCCCGTGCCCGTTGTCCGTCCCCCGATCGCCCGTTTCGGCGCCGACCCGGGCCGACGTCGAGTGCTCACCGCGCTGCTCGGCGCTCCCCTGCTGGCCACCGGTGGGCTGGCCGGATGCAGCGATGGCGCCGACACCTCGACCCAGGACGGGCCGATCGAGCTGTCGGTCTTCTGGTGGGGCGGGACGAAGCGGGCCGAGTTGACGGAAAAGGTCCTTCGGCTGTATTCGCAGCGCAACCCGCGGGTCAGCTTCCGGATCACCTGGCAGGGCGCCGACGGTTACTACGAGCGGCTGGCCACCCAGGCGGCCGGCGGCAACGTCCCGGACCTGATCCAGCTCGACGACGCCATGCTGACCGAGTACACCGAACGCCAGATCGCCCTCGACCTCACCGAAGCGACCGCCGATCACCGGTTGGACCTGCGTGGCCTGCCGGAGGGTCTGATCCGC
This sequence comes from Micromonospora sp. NPDC005194, assembly GCF_040608335.1. NCBI lineage: Bacteria > Bacillati > Actinomycetota > Actinomycetes > Micromonosporales > Micromonosporaceae > Micromonospora > Micromonospora sp. NPDC005194. The sequence continues at coordinate 165,998 of NZ_JBEXIA010000003.1, forward strand.
TACGGCACCGTGGACGGGCGGACGATGGCGGTGGCCGCCGGGCAGACTCTCGCGGCCGTGGTCTTCAACCGTGACCTGCTGCGCGAGCTGCGGGTGCCCGAGCCGCGCGGCGGGATGTCCTGGGTGGACTACCTCGCCTGGGCGCAGCAGGTCACCGAGGCGAGCGACGGCCAGGTGGCCGGCACGATGGACGCGTCCGGCGACTACCGCGCCCTCTGGCTCTGGCTACGGTCCCAGGGCGGCGAGTTCTACCGCGGGCGGCAGCTCGGCTTTGGCGCCGAGGAGCTGATCGCCTGGTTCGAGCTGTGGCAGCGCGCCCGCACCGGGCGGGCCACGCCGGGCGCGGCCCTCGTCGACCAGGCCGACAGCGGGGAGCCGGCCCGGCAGTTGGTGGTCACCGGGTTGACCGCCGCGTCCTTCGCCTGGTCCCACCAGCTGCCGGAGCTGCAACGACTCACCGATTCCGAGCTGGGTGTGGTGGGCTTCCCCGGCCCGCCGGGCGCCCAGTGGGCGCGGGCGTCGATGTACTGGGCGGGGTTCCGGGGCACCCGCCACGCGGACACGGTGGCTGACGTGATCAACTTTCTGACCACGAACGGGGAGGCGGGCACCGTCCTCGGCCACGAGCGGGGCCTCAACGCCAGCCTCGCCGTCCGCCGCTACACCGAGGGCAGCATCACCGACCCGGCTCAGCAGCGCGCCGCCGCGTTCGGCGCCAGCATCGCCGACCAGTTGGGGCCGGCCCCCGCGCCACCGCCGAAGGGCCATCCCAAGGTGCGTTCCCTGCTGGTCACCGCGGCGGAGAGCCTCCGCGCCCGGCGTGCCGGCACGCGGGCGGCGACCTCACGTTTCCTCGCCCAGGCCAACGCCGCCCTGGCGGCCTGACCCACCGGCGGCCCACCGCCGCCAGCCACGCCCGCCGTCCGCCCCGGCCCGCCGCCGTCGACCGGTGGTCGTCGGCGGCCGGCCGGATGGGCCACGGTCAGCGCGGGGGGCCACCGCGTCGGCTGCGCGTCAGACGCAGCACCAGGAACACGATGATCGCCACCACCACGAGGCAGCAGAGCAGACCGAGGAAACCGAAGCCGCCGCCACGGGAGCGCCGCCGGGCGGCCTCCACCACCAACTCGCCGGTCCCCGTGGACGCCCAGGCCGCGACCGGCACGAAGACCGCCAGGACGACCGCACCGAGGACCGCGCTGAGCCGGCCCCACCACTTCCCGAATGAAGACATGCGCCCATCCTCGCCGAACGACGCAACCTCAGCACGTCGGTCCACGCCGAATTCACGCCGTTCGGGCGGCCGGAGCAGACCCGCCGCCCTTCTGCACCCTGCCCCTCGTCGGCAGCGCCCACCGGCCGACCCCCCACGCGCACCGCACCCGGCCGGGAAACAGAAAACCCGGCCCCATCATCTGGGGCCGGGTTCCGGTGTGCACTTTCCGTGGTAGCGGGGACAGGATTTGAACCTGCGACCTCTGGGTTATGAGCCCAGCGAGCTACCGAGCTGCTCCACCCCGCGTCGACTGGTTAACCCTAACCCATCCGCCCCGACGATGATCAGCGGGGGCCTCGACGGCCCGGGACACGGGTCCCGGAGATGGCGAAAGCCCGCCTCCGGAGATCCGGAGACGGGCTTTCAGTCGTAGCGGGGACAGGATTTGAACCTGCGACCTCTGGGTTATGAGCCCAGCGAGCTACCGAGCTGCTCCACCCCGCGTCGGCTCGTTAACCGTAGCGCACCGACCCGGGGCACCGCAAAACGACTCCGATACCGCCGTCAGCCGAGCCATTTCTCGATTGCCGCCACCGCCCGCCGGCTGTCGGCGTCGACCTGCGCGCGCTCGGCGGCGGTGTACTCCCAACCCTGCTCCCAGAGCACCGTCACCACGTCGTCGACCCGGACCGCCCGGACCAGTCGCACCTCGTACGCGCCCGGATCGCCCATGCCCTGCGGGTACGGGGCCCGCAGCTCGAACAGCACCGACTCGTCGCCGTACTCCCCCGGGTCCAGCAGTCGCTGCCGCCAGGTCCTGGTGTCGTCGGGCATCCTCTGCTCCGGGCAGGCGCGGACGGCCTGCCGCAGCTCCCGCAGCGCGTCGTCGGCGCGGCCGGAACGGTAGATCGTGATGCTGTGCGGGTAACTGCCGTCCGGCACGCTCCCCGTCGGGGTCTCCGGTCGCTTGTAGGCCATCGACCGGGCGCGGCGCTGCACCACGGCCGAGTCGCTGGGATACCGGGTCCCGCACAGCGCCGGCAGGACCGGGCCCGGCGCGGTCGATTCCAGGCCCGTCCGGTTGGCGGCCGCCAGGACGAAGAAGGCGCGGTCCGGGATCGAGGTCGGTGGGTGGGCGGTCGCCGCGCCGGTGGGCTCGGCCGAGGGCGTACCGCTCGGCGTGGCGCGCGACGGCGTCGGGGACGAGGGCGCCGTGGATGCCGACGGCGGCGCGGACGGCGACGGGGAGGGTGGAAGAGCCGACCCGGTGGGCAGCTGGGAGGCCGGCGTGCCGGCCGGTGGTGGCAGCGGCGCGGACCCGTCGGCGGAGAACGCCAGCCGCCCCCCGACGGCCACCCCGCCGAGCAGCACCGCCACCGCCAGCGCACTGCCGGCCACCCGGACCCGGGCCCGCCGGTCGGCGTGCCGACGGACCAGCTCGGGGTGGGCCACCTCGACACCGTCGGCCACGACGGTGAGCGACCGGTACAGGTCGGAGAGTTCAGCTGACATCGTTCGCCTCCAGCTCCTCGATGTGGACGTCGGGCAGCAGTCCGCCGGGCGGTGCTGCGGTAGAACTCGTCGAAGCTCTGTGCGTCCCTCACGCCTGCCCCCTTGTCCGCGCCCCGTTGCATCAAGGACGGCGGGAGGCGGTCGTGGGTTGCGGTTCAGCGGGACAAAGCGTGTCGGAGAGGCGACAGGCCGGCATAACGTACGGACGCGACGGAGCCCCCGCCGCCAGGACCGGACAGGTCCGACGACGAGGGCTCCGTGGTGCTCCTCGGGCGGCCGGTCAGCCGCCCGTGCCGGCGCTCGGGGTGGCGGTCGGCGCCGGCGACGCACCGCCGCTCGGCGCGCCGGTCGGGTTGGCGCCCTGCTGCGCCTGCTGGAACGCGGTGAGCGCCTCGTCCAACGCCTTGAGCGCGCGACCGTACCGCTCGAAGTCGCCGGAGGTCTGCGCGGCGCGAACCTCGGTGATGGCGGCCTGCACCCGGTCCGCGGCGGTGGCCAGCTCGCCGGCCGGCGGCGGAGTCGTGCTGCCCGGCGTCGGCGTCGCGCTCGGCGACGGGTTGGTCGGGTTACCACCCGTGGTCGGCGGCGGCGAGGTGCCCTGCCCGGCCTTTTTACCCTGCTCGACCAACTGCTTGATGCCGTCGTTGATGTTGTCGGCGAGCGCCACGAACGAGCCGCCGTCACCGTAGGAGAGCAGCACCTTCTGCAACAGCGGGTACGCGTCCTGCTGGTTGCTCTTCACGTAGACCGGCTCGACGTAGAGCATGCCGTCGGCGAAGGGCAGCGAGAGCAGGTTGCCGTACTGCACCTGCGCCTGGTTGCTGGAGAGCAGGTTGAGCTGCTGGCGGATGTTCGCGTTGTTGGTCATCTGCTGGTGCACCTGCACCGGCCCGGAGATCCGGGTCTGGTCCGGCAGCTCCAGCACCTCCAGCCGCGGCTTCCCGTCGACGTACGACCCGGAGATCAGCGCGGCCAGGTTCTGCCGGCCGTTCGGGGTGACCGCCGAGGTGAGCTGGAACCGCGGGCCCTCCTGGCCCGGGAACTGGGTGAACAGGTAGTACGGCGGCTGCTTCTGGCCGCTGTCCGGCGCGTCCGGCACGTTCGGCACCTGCCAGAAGTCCTGCGCGGAGTAGAAGTCACCCGGGTTGGTCACGTGGAACTTGGTGAGCAGGTTGCGCTGCACCTTGAACATGTCGGCCGGGTAGCGCAGGTGCTCCGTCAGCTCGACCGGGATGTCCGCCTTCGGCTTGATCAGGTCCCCGCCGAACGCCTTGTTCCACGCCTTGAGCACCGGGTCGGTGTCGTCGTACTCGTAGAGCGTCACGGTGCCGTCGTACGCGTCGACGGTGGCCTTCACCGAGTTGCGCATGTAGTTGACGTTCTCCCGGGCCAGCTGGAAGGTGCCCCGGTTGGTCAGCTCGTCGGTCGTCTCGACCTGGAGGTTGACCCGCTCGGCGTACGGGTAGGTCGCCGCCGTCGTGTAGCCGTCGACGATCCACTGCACCCGGCCGTCGACCACCGCCGGGTACGGGTCGCCGTCCAGGGTGAGGAACGGCGCGACCTTCTCCACCCGGTCCCGCGGGTTGCGCACGTACAGCAGCTTGGAGTCCTTGTTGACCGCCTCGGAGAGCAGGAAGTTCGACTCCTGCTCCTTGATGGCGTACAGCAGCCGCCGGGTGAACGAGCCGATCTTGACGCCGCCCTCGCCGGTGTAGGTGTAGGACTCGCCGCCACCCTCGCCGACCGGCCTGTCGAACTCGGCCTTCTTGTTCGGGTCGGACTGGCCGACGATCGCGTAGTCGTCGGGCGCCATCCGCTCGCCGTAGTAGATGCGGGGCTGCTTGGCCGGGATCTGCTCGGTCTGCGAGGAGCACGCCTCCTGGGTCCGCTCGCCGAGGAAACCCGAGACGAAGAACGGCTGCCCGCCGCACACCACCTGGTTCGCCGGGGCGGCCACCAGGCCGTACCCGTGGGTGTAGACGGTGTGCCGGTTGATCCAGGTGTTCTGCTGGTCGGTCAGCTCGCCGTAGTTGATCTCCCGGACGCCGACGACGTAGTCGGAGGTCTTGCCGTTCACCCCGTACCGGTCGATGTCCAGCTTGGGGCCGAAGTCGTAGAAGCCCCGCACCTGCTGGAGCTGGGTGTACGTCTCGCTGACCAGCTGCGGGTCGAGCAGCCGCACGTTCGACACGACGGACGTGTCGGTGGCCAGGTTCGCCGGTGGCTTGAGGTTGCTCGCCGCGTACGCGGTGGTGTCGGTGGCGCCCAGCCCGAACGCCGCCCGCGTCGCGTCGATGCTGCGCTGGATGTACGGCGCCTCCTTGTCCTTGGCGCTCGGCTTCACCTCGAAGGTCTGCACCGCCCAGGGGTAGATGCCGCCGATCGCCACGGCGGAGACGCCGAGCAGAGCGAGCGAGATGCCCGGCCACACCAGGTTCCGCATCCAGGCGTTGGAGAACACGATGATCGCGATCGCCACGACGATCGAGATGTACGCCAGGATCTCCTTCGCCGGCAGCAACGCGTTGACGTCGGCGTAGCCGGCGCCGTACAACTTGGCGCCCTCGTTGTACTCCAGCAGCATCGCCCGGCGGTCCAGCACGTACGCCAGGGCCTTGAGCAGCACGAACACCGCGACCAGGGTGCTCAGGTGAGCGCGGGCCGCGTTGCTCATCCGGTCGCCGATGCCCTGCAGGCGGACCCCGCCGAAGAGGTAGTGCACCGCCAGCGCGCCGATCAGGGCCAGCACCACGGCGGTGAAGCCGACACCGAGCAGGTAGCGCCAGAACGGCAGCTGGAAGACGTAGAAGCCGATGTCCACCCCGAACTCCGGGTCCTTGACCCCGAAGTCACCACCGTTGCGAAAGAGCAGCCACTGGTTCCACCGGCTCTGCGCGGACAGGCCGGCGAAGAGCCCGACCACGGCGGCGGTCAGCGCGATCCAGGTGCCGAGGCGCGGGCTGAGCACCATCCGGTAACGCTCCAGGGTGGCCTGCTCCACCGAGTGCGGCCGCAGCCGCGGACGCAGCCGGTGGGCCAGCCACAGGTTGCCGCCGACGACCAGCGCCATGCCGAGCCCGATGACGAGGAACAGCATCAGCCGGGTGACCAGCACACCGGTGAAGACCTCGGTGTAGCGGACCTCGTCGAACCAGAGCCAGTCCGTCCAGGCCTGGACACCCCAGCCGAGCAGGGTGAAGAGCACGAACACCCCGACCAGGACAGCGATGGTGACGCGGCCGCGCCGGCTCATCCTCGGCAGGGGGCTGCTGCTACGCATTACCACGGTTGGCTCCGCACGCTCGATGTGATCGGCTCCGATCAGGCACCCAGAGTACGGGGTGTTTCTGAACGTGTCGGGGCACGGTCACACCGGTCAGCAGCGGGTCGGCTGACCACCCGCGCGCAACGTCTCCAGAGCGGTAAGCGCCTCGTCCAGCGAGCCCACCTTCAGCAACGGCAGGTCGGGCTGCGGATTGCGGACCGCCTCGGCGCAGTTGTCCGCCGGCACCAGGAAGACCTTGGCCCCCGCACGCTTCGCGCCCACCAGCTTCTGGGCGATCCCGCCGATCGGGCCGACCGTGCCCTCGTCGTCGATGGTGCCGGTGCCCGCGATGACCTTTCCGCCGGTGAGGTCGGCCGGCGTCAGCTTGTCCACGATGCCCAGCGCGAACATCAGGCCGGCGCTCGGGCCACCAATGTCCCCCAGGTCGATGCCGAGCGTGAACGGATGCGGCTGCTGCTGGTCGATCTCGACGCCGATCCGCGGCCGGCCGTCCTGCTCGCGGCTCGTCACCGTCGCGGTGGACGCCGTGCCGTCGCGCGTGTAACCGATGCTCAGGGCCGTACCGGCCGGCTTGGCCCGGATCAGCTCGGTGACCTTGGCGGCCACCGGCACCGGCTTACCGTCGACCGAGGTGACCACGTCGCCGACCCGGAGCGCGCCGGCGGACGGGCCGTCCGCGGCCACCGTCTTGATCACCACCTGCACGGGGAAGCCCAGCTCACGCAGCGCGGCGGTCTCGGCGCTGGTCTGCGACACCTTGAAGTCCTCGGCGTTGCGCTGCTCGACCTGCTCCGTCGACTCCCCCGGCGGGTAGACCAGCTCGCGCGGCACCACGGCCTCGTCGTGGGAGAACCAGCCGGCGATCGCCGAGCGGAGCCGCACCGTGGGCTGCACCCCCACCGTCGTCAGCCGGAGCTGGCCGGCGGAGGTGGAGGTCTCCCGGCCGGTGACCTGGATGACCTCCTTACCGTCGGCCGTGCCGAGGGTGTTGACCGTCGGGCCCGGGCCGAGCACCACGTACGGGATCGGCACCCGGAGCACCCCGATGCTCAGCAGGGCGGTGAACAGGGCACCGAGCAGGACCGTCAGGCCACGACGTCTCATGCGCCAGAGCGTACCGATTGCTCCGGGCCCACCCGACGGATGCGCCGCGCGACTTCGCCCTCAGCGCAACGCCAGCGGCGGCTACCTGGGGCGCGGCCCGCGTACCGTAGACGTCGTGCCTGATATTCCGTTCGGTTTCGCGCTCCCGGGTGGGCAACCACCAGACCCCAACGATCCCGCGCAGATGCAGCAGTTCATGTCGCAGTTGCAGCACCTGCTCTCCGCGCCGGGCAGCGGGCCGGTCAACTGGGACCTGGCCCGGCAGGTGGCGGCCAGCCAGCTCGCCGCCGCCGGCGACCCGGCGGTGTCGCCGTACGAGCGCAACGCGGTAGAGGAGGCGTTGCGCCTGGCCGACCTGTGGTTGGAGCCGGCCTCGTCCTGGCCGTCGGGCATCCAGTCCCCGGTCGCCTGGAACCGCAATGAGTGGATCTTCAAGACGCTCGACGTGTGGCGCAAGCTCTGCGACCCGGTGGCCAACCGCATGGTCGGCGCGATGGGCGACCTGGTGCCGCCGGAGGCGCGCGCCCAGCTCGGCCCGATGCAGTCGATGGTGGCCACCCTCGGTGGCGCGCTCTTCGGCGGTCAGCTGGGGCAGGCCCTCGGCTCGCTCGCCGCGGAGGTGCTCTCCGCCGGTGACATCGGGCTGCCGCTCGGCCCGGCTGGCACGGCCGCGCTGATCCCGGCCAACATCCGCGCGTACGGCGAGGGCCTGGAGCTGCCCGAGGACGAGGTCCGCCTCTACGTGGCGCTGCGCGAGGCCGCCCACCAGCGGCTGTTCCAGCACGTCCCGTGGTTGCGCGGGCACGTGCTCAGCGCCGTGGAGATGTACGCCTCGGGCATCCGGGTCAACCGCGAGGCGATCGAGGAGGCGATGGGCCGGGTCGACCCGACCGACCCGGAGTCGATGCAGGCGATCGCCCTGGAAGGCATCTTCACCCCGGAGGACAGCCCGGCGCAGAAGGCCTCGCTGGCCCGGTTGGAGACCGCGCTGGCCCTGGTCGAGGGCTGGGTGTGCCACGTCGTGGACAGCGCGGCCAGTGACCGCCTGCCCAACGTCGTCCGGTTGGGCGAGGCGTTCCGCCGCCGCCGGGCCGCCGGCGGCCCCGCCGAGCAGACCTTCGCCGCGCTCGTCGGCCTGGAGCTGCGCCCGCGCCGGCTGCGCGAGGCGGCGGCCCTGTGGGCGGCGCTCACCCAGCACCGCGGCATCGAAGGCCGGGACGCCGTCTGGGGCCACCCGGACCTGCTCCCGTCGGACGACGACTTCGCCGACCCGGTGGCCTTCGCGATGAACGACACGGACCTGAGCGAGCTGGACAGCTTCGACTTCACCGCGCCTGGTGGGGTGGAGGAGAAGGCCCCGGGCCAGTCCGACGACACCGAGGGCGACACCAACACCGACGGCGACACCAAGGCCTGACGCGCGAGCCCGGGTGCCCGCGCCACTCGGCGGCGGGCACCCGGCACGCGTCCGCGCCGCGTCACCGTTGCGGCGGGGCGCAGGATTGCCTGGTCAGGCGGGGCGACCCGAGCCCGACAGCAGCGCGCGGGTGGCCTCCCAACCCTCGAAGGCCGGGTCCAGGGTGGCGAGGTCGGCCGGTCCGCGCTGGCGGCGCCAGCCGGCCGTGACGGCGACGTCCCCGGGCGCGGGAGCACCGGCTCGGGCGTCCGCCGGCGTCGCCGTGTCCAGGTCGAGCGGGGGCAACCACTCCGGCACGGGCAGTCGTACGGCCACTCCGAGCAGACCCGGCCCACCCCCCTCCACCGGCGCCACGGCGACCGACCGGGTGGTGAGCGGGCGCAGCAGCTTGCCGACGGTCAGCGCGGGCAGGTCGGGCACGTCAGCGCAGAGCACGGCCGCCTGGTCGTAGCCGTCCAACGCGGCGAACACTGCGTTCGGCGTCGGCTCGGCCACCTCGTGGACGGCGGTACCGGGCCAGACCAGCGCGTCCGCCAGTGGACGGTCGGCCGGGGTCACCGCGACGGCGACGTCCACCTCGTTGAGGGTGGCGACCAGGTCGACGACGTCCTCGGCGAGCGCCGCCCGCCACTGCACCCGGTCGATCCCGGGCGGCGACCAGCGCACCGGCCCGAGCATCACCACCACCACCCGCCGCGCCATGACCCGACCCTAACGCCCCGGCCCGCCCCCTCGCCCGGCGCGGCCAGCCCGCACGGCTGATGATCGGCACCAGGTCGGCGATGTTGCGCTGTCCTGTCGTGGAGATGCCCCCACCTCGCCGACCTGGTGCCGATCAAGGGCACGGGCAGGGTGCGATCAGGTGGGGACGGGGGCACAGGACGCGGCGGCGACGCCCTCAAGGTAGCCGCGGGCGCGCTCCGACTTGGGGTAGCGGCCGACCAGCGCCCAGAAGCGAGCGTTGTGACTGGGCACGATGAGGTGCGTCAGCTCGTGCAGCAGCACGTAGTCGATCACCCAGTCGGGCATGTCCTGGACGCGGTGCGAGATGCGGATGCTGCGGTCGGCGGGCGTGCAGGAGCCCCAGCGGCCGTTCTGGTTGGTGACCCAGCGGACACTGGCGGGCACCGCCTTCGCGCCGTACCCGCCGAGGTATTGGTCGATCAGCCGGTTGGCCCGGGCGACCAGTTCGTCGTCCGAGCGGGCGAGCCGGCCCTCGCGGGCGGCGAGTCGCGCCAACATACGGTCGACCCACTCGCTCTCCTCGGCCCGGGAGAACTGGTCCGGGATGAGGACGACCACCCGCTCACCGTCACGGTACGCAGACACCGTGCGTCGCCGACGCTGGCTGCGCCGCACCTCGACGACCGGCTTACGCGTCCCCGCCATCACTGGCCCGCGCAGCCTCGGCTACGTGTCACGAAGGAAAGCTAATGCGTACTGACCAGGAGTCCGCAAGAGTCAACCGCACGACACGCGCCCAAAAAATGGTGTTTGGTCGCCCCGCGTCCCGAAAATTTCTTGGGCCGGTCGTCGCCGGGACGTCTCGTCACCCACCGTGTACGTCGACGGCGCGGCAGCGCGCGGGCTCCCTCCACCGTAGGTGATCACCGTGCTCGGCGCTGCCGCGGGGGCACTCGCACGGGTGGCTGTGAGGGTTTGGTCGGCGTGTCCCCGCCAAACTGACTTATCCGACCTAATTCGCCATGCACACTCTCGACGTCGACTTGCTCACAGGCCGATGCACAGCTGACATGGAACTGCCCAGACCTGGGTAGGGTCCGCGGACCAGCGGTCACGAGGGTGGCCGTGGAGTGAGACCCAGCGCCGGCGCCCCGTGTGGCCCGCCGCCGGGCACCCCGCCGGGACCGTATTGACCGGCGGACGAGACGAGGAGGGCTACCGTGGCCGACCAGGCCCAGACCTACAACGGTTACTGCGTGAAGTGCAAGGAGAAGCGGGACTTCGAGGGGCACGTCGAGGTCTCGAAGACCGGAATGAACATGGCCAAGGGCAAGTGTCCGGTTTGCGGCACAACAGTGAACCGGATTCTCGGCAAGGCCAAGGTCTAACCGTACGGATCGACGGGGGGCGGGACGGCCGTGGTGGCCGTCCCGCCCCCCGTCGCGGTCCTTAAGAAGGGCCCCCGCGAACGTCGGCCAGGCTGTCGGGTGACCGACAACAACGCCCAGTGGCCTGTGGATAACCCGCCAGATCCTGTGGACAAGGCTGGATACAGCCCCGGCCACCTGTGGACAACGATCGACCGAGCGCAGGGAAGCGGTCACGATTCGTCACCATGAGTCGTACCGCGCTGCCCCGCCCCACGCTCCTTCCCGGCCTCAGCCGGCTCTGGCGGGATCGGCACACCCTCCAGATCGGTGTCGGCCCGGGGCCCGCCGTGCTGGTGGAGCTGGCCAACCCGCGTACCGCTGCCCTGCTCGATCTGCTGGACGGCACCCGCAGCGAACGGGACGTGCTGACCCAGGCGCTCGCGGCCCAGGTCTCCACCGACGACGCGCGTACGCTGCTGGACGCCCTGCGCGCGGCGGGTCTGCTGGTGCCGGCGCACAGCCTGCTCCCCCGCGACCTGGCCGGTCCGGTCCGGGCCCGGCTCGCCGCCGAGGCCGGAGCGTTGGCCCTGGGCGCGGCTCGGCTGCCCGGCACTCCCGCCCAGGTTCTGCGTCGCCGGCGGGCGGCCCGGGTGCTGCTCACCGGTGCCGGTGCGCTCGGCGGGCCACTGGCGGTGGCGCTGGCCCAGGCCGGCGTCGGACAGGTGATTCCGCACGTCACCGGCCCGGTGCGGCCGATCGACCTGGTCGGGACGGGCATCCCCGCCACCGAGCTGGGCCGGCCGCTGGCCCCGGCGATCCGGGCGGCGGTCGACCGTGTCGCGCCGGGCACCGGCACCCACCCGGTCCGGGCCGTCCGGGTGGATCTGCTGATCCAGCTCGGCACGGACCGTCCGCCCGCGCTGCTCGCCGCCGGTCTCGCCCAGCGCCGTCAGCCGCACCTGCTGGTGACCCTGCGCGAAGGCGTACCGGTCATCGGGCCGTTGGTCCGTCCACCCGCCGGGCCCTGTCTGCGCTGCGTCGAGCTGCATCGCGCCGACCGCGACCCGGCCTGGCCGGGGCTCGCCGCCCAGCTCGCCACGGCCGAGCCGGTGGCCGCCGGCGCGACCGGCACCCTGCTCGCGGCCATCGGGTACGCGGTGGCGGAGGCCCTGGCGCACCTCGACGGCGGCCACCCCGAGACACTGGGCGGCGCCATGGAGATCACCGGAGCGGGCCGGTTCCGCCGCCGAGGTTGGCCGCCGCACCCGGCGTGCGGGTGTTCGCCGACTCGGGTGTACGCACCAGCCCGGCCGCACAGCAGCAGCGGAGCCCTCCGGTCGGTAACAATGGCGAAGTGACCGACATCCCGCGCCGGGCCGTGTCCCGGACCGCCAAGCTCGCCGCTCTGCCGCTCGGCTTCGCCGGCCGGACCGTCCTCGGCATGGGTAAGCGTGTCACCGGGCTCGCCTCCGACGTGATCTCCGCGGAGATCCAGCAGCGCACCGCCGAGCAGCTGTTCAGCGTGTTGGGCCAGCTCAAGGGCGGGGCGATGAAGTTCGGCCAGGCGTTGTCGGTCTTCGAGGCGGCCCTGCCGGAGGAGATCGCCGCGCCGTACCGGCAGGCACTGACCAAACTTCAGGAGGCCGCGCCGCCGCTGCCGGCCGCGAGCGTGCACAAGGTGCTCGCCGAGCAGCTCGGCCCCGACTGGCGCGACCGGTTCGTCGAGTTCAACGACACCCCGGCGGCGGCGGCCAGCATCGGGCAGGTGCACCGGGCTCGGTGGCGCGAGCCGGGTTACGGCCCGTCCGGCGAGCCGAACAGCCGCGACGTGGCGGTCAAGATCCAGTACCCGGGGGCCGGTGACGCGCTCCTCACCGACCTCAAGCAGCTCTCCCGGCTGGGCGGGATGTTCCGGGCGATCCAGCCCGGCCTCGACGTCAAGCCGCTCCTCGTCGAGCTGCGTGAGCGGATCACCGAGGAGCTGGACTACGAGCTCGAGGCCGAGTCGCAGCGCACCTTCGCCGCCGCGTACGCCGACGATCCGGAGATCTTCATCCCGGAGGTGGTCTCCGCGTCGCCCCGGGTGCTGGTCACCGAATGGGTGACCGGCACCCCGCTGGCAGACATCATCTTCGACGGCACCGAGGAGCAGCGGGACGAGGCCGGCCGGCTCATGGCCACGTTGCACCTCTCCGCGCCCCAGCGGGCCGGCCTTCTGCACGCCGACCCGCACCCGGGAAACTTCCGGCTGCTGGCCGACGGCCGGCTCGGGGTGATCGACTTCGGTGCGGTGGCCCGGATGCCCGAGGGCACGCCGGAGCCGATCGGCCGCATCGCCGGGCGGGCCCTGCGCGGCGACGCGGACGGGGTGGTGGCGGGACTGCGGGACGAGGGGTTCATCGGTTCCACCGACGAGATCGACGCCGAGGGTGTCCTCGACTTCCTCCGCCCGATGCTGGAGCCCATCGCGGCCGACGGGTTCCGCTTCACCCGGGCCTGGCTACGGGCCGAGGCGGCCCGGCTGGCCAGCCCTCGCTCCCCCACCTACCAGCTGAGCAGGAAGCTCAACCTGCCCCCGTCGTACCTGCTCATCCACCGGGTGACGCTCGGCTCGATCGGGGTGCTCTGCCAGTTGGAGGCGAAGGCGCCGTACCGCAGCATCCTGGAGCGCTGGCTGCCGGGCTTCGCGCCGGTCGCCTGAGGATGTGAGGAAGGGCGGGTGCCGGTCGGCACCCGCCCTTCTGCGTGGGGTGGTACTAGAGAACGCCCAGGTCGCGCGCCGACTGGTTGCGGCCGTTCATGGCGACGGTACGGGCGGATCGGGTTGCCTCAGTGCTCGTGGTGGTACGACCGGCCTGAGGCCGGCGCATTCGAGCCCTGGTCAACGCTTCGTGGAGTAGTTGCATCTCGAAGGCTCCACTCGGAACGTTCAACATCGTTTTCTCACTCACTGCCGGTGTGCCACCGGCGTAGTTGGTACGGGTCGGGAACATGTCAGGCTGCCAGCCGGACCGCGCCACGCACCTCGGACAGCCCAGTGGCTGCCAGGCGCGCCTCGGCCTCGACCCGGAGCTCCGCGTCACGAGCGACGTCCTCCTTGCGCGGACGGCCACGGGGCCGCTTGCGCGGGACGACCGCGCCACGCTCGAAGATCTCGCCGCCCCAGACGCCCCACGGCTCCGCTCGCTCCACCGCCCCGGCCAGGCACTCGACGCGCAGCGGGCAGTCCCCGCAGAGCGACTTGGCCAGCTCGAGCTCGGCAGGCGAGTCGGAGAACCACAGGTCGGGGTCGAACTTCCGGCAGGGCAGGTTCGCCTCCAGCTCGACGCTCACATCGAGGGGGGCCAACGCCAGACTCATCTCCCGGTCACCTCTCTCTCACTTCGATCTCGTGGATCGCATTCCGACGTACTTCGGCGGGGCAAAAAACTGAGGCCGCGGATCCCGGTAGCGGGTTCCGCGGCCTCGAGGTGAGCCGGTGTCTGAGGATCAGACCGGTCTACCTCGAGGTGGAACGCCGCGGACATCCGTGCGCTTCTTGGCGCCATCGATGCCCATGCCCGTGAAGCCACTGGTCCCCTCGACTCCGGCGATCGGCGCAACGGTCAAGTTCAGCTCGGCCTGAACCTGGTGCACCTGCGGAACCGACGGTCGTGCGGCCGCAAGGGCCACCCAGACAGCCGACAGCGGAGCGGGGACAGACGGCATCGCCGTCAGACGCTCATAGGTGAAGATCTCCACGGTGGCCACCTCCCTCACGTTCCTCGAATCGACTGGACCAACCCCCGTGAGCAGCCGGAATGGCGCCGCTCGCGTGGTGTGTTCTGAGGCTATTCCTCGCCCGGGGGCGAGGGCAAACGAATTTACGACGAGATTTCGAAAGTTTTCTCCGGGCAGACGTCGTCCACCCCCGCGCCCTGCACGAGCGCCAGCACCGACTCCCCGTAGAGGCCCAGTTTGCGGGGCCCGATGCCGGCGATGGCGATCAACTCTTCCGGCCGGCCGGGACGCCGCTCGGCCAGCGCGGTCAACGTGGCGTCGGTGAACACCACGTACGCCGGGACCTTCTGCGCGCCGGCCACCCGCTGCCGCCACTCGCGCAGGCGTTCGTGCAGCTCATCGTCGATGTCGGAGGGACAGGTGGGGCACCGACCCAGTTTGCGGTCGGGGCCGGCGAGCAGGGTCGCGCCGCAGATCCGACAGGACACGATCTGCGTCCGGCGCCGTTCGGGGCGGCGCGCGGGACCGGTGGAGGCGCCCGCCCGCTCGGTGCCGCCGGAGCGGTCCAGCTGGGGCAGGAACCGCGACGGCCGCCGGGCACGGCCGCCCGACGAGCGCGCGGCGGCGTACGACAGCCAGAGCCACTGCCGCGCGCGGGTGATGCCGACGTAGAGCAGCCGGCGCTCCTCCTCGACCTGCTCGACGGTCTTGGCGTACGTGGTGGGCAGGGTGCCCTCGGCGAGGCCGACCAGGAAGACCGCGTCCCACTCCAGCCCCTTGGCCGAGTGCAGCGACGCCAGCGTGACCCCGTCCACCGTCGGCACGTGCTGCTGGGCGGCCCGGCGGGCCAGTTCCTCGGTGAAGTCGGTGAGGGTGACCGGGCGCTCCACCGACGCCGCCTCGCCGATCGGCACCACCTCGGGGGTGGCCGCGTACTCCTCGGCGAGCTGGACCAGCGCGGACAGGGCCTCCCAGCGCTCGCGGGCGGCGCCACCGGCCGGGGGCGCGTCCGGGGCCCAGCCGACCGCGGTGAGCGCCTCGACCACGGCGGTCGGCAACGGGGTCTCCCCGGGGATCGAGCGGGTGGCCGACCGCAGGGCGACCATCGCCTGGCGCACCTCGGTCCGCTCGAA
The DNA here is from genome assembly GCF_040608335.1 of Micromonospora sp. NPDC005194. Taxonomy (NCBI): domain Bacteria; kingdom Bacillati; phylum Actinomycetota; class Actinomycetes; order Micromonosporales; family Micromonosporaceae; genus Micromonospora; species Micromonospora sp. NPDC005194. The sequence goes on from NZ_JBEXIA010000003.1 coordinate 181,440, forward strand.
GAACCGCTCCGCGCCCTGCACCACGTACGGCACGGCGGCCTCGGTGAGCGCCTTCTCGTACGCTTCGGACTGCGCGTTGACGCGGAACAGCACGGCGATCTCCTTCGCCGGGGTGCCCGCGTCGATCAGTGACCGGCAGCGCGCGGCCACCGCGTTCGCCTCGGCCGGCTCGTCGGTGAAGATCCGCAGGTCGGGTTCCGGTCCCGGGGGGCGCTGCCCGCTCAACTCCAACCGCAGCCGCGCCTCGGCGCCGCGGGCCTGGGAGATCACCGCGTTGGCCAGCCCGACGACCTGCGGGGTGGAGCGGTAGTCGCGGACCAGCCGGACCACTGTGGCGTTGCGGTGCCGGCGCGGAAAGTCGACCAGGTACGACGAGGTCGCCCCGGTGAACGAGTAGATCGTCTGGCTGGCGTCGCCGACCACGGTCAGGTCGTCCCGGCCGCCCAGCCAGGCGTCCAGCAACCGCTGCTGGAGCGGGTTGACGTCCTGGTACTCGTCGACCACGAAGTGCCGGTACTGACCGCGGACCTGCTCGGCGACGTCCCGGTGCTCCTCGATGCCCCACACCGCGGCGCGCAGCATGTCCTCGAAGTCGATCACCCCGTTGGAGCGCTTGAGCTGCTCGTACGCGGTGAACACCTCGGCCACCTTCGCCGGTTCGTGCGGTGTGTCCCGCAGTGCCCGGGCCGCCGACACCACGTAGTCCCCCGGCTCGACCAGCGACGACTTGGCCCACTCGATCTCGCCGGCCAGGTCCCGCGCGGCGGCCCGGTCGGTACGCAGGCCGACCCGGGCGGCGGCGAGGGTGACCAGCCGCACCTTGCTGTCCAGCAGCTCGGGCATGGCCCGGCCGGCCAGCAGTCGGGGAGCGAAGTAGCGCACCTGCCGCAGCGCGGCGGAGTGGAATGTCCGCGCCTGGACCCCGTGCGCCCCGAGCAGAGTGAGACGGTGTCGCATCTCGGCGGCGGCTCGGGCGGTGAAGGTGACGGCGAGCACGTGCCGGGGGGAGATCTCCCCGGAGAGCGCCCGGTGGGCGATCCGGGAGGTGATCGCGCGGGTCTTGCCGGTGCCGGCGCCGGCGAGGATGCAGACCGGGCCGGCGGGTGCGGTCACCGCGGAGCGCTGCTCCGGGTCCAGCCCGGCAAGTACGCCTTCCGACGCTGAGTGAACCACCACAACCAGGAATCATCTCAGCTCCGCCGGACGTTGTAGCGGACAGCCTCGGCTTGATCCGCAAGCCGGCGGTCAGAGGAGTTGGAGGATCCGACCATGCTGACGATGTATTCCACCCCCTGGTGCGGCTACTGCCACCGGCTGAAGTCGCAGCTCGACCGGGAGGGCATCGGGTACGAGGTGGTCGACATCGAGCGGGATCCGGAGGCCGCGGAGTTCGTGATGAGCGTCAACGGCGGCAACCAGACGGTGCCGACGCTGCGCTTCGCCGACGGCAGCGCCCTGACCAACCCCTCGATCACGCAGGTCAAGCAGCACCTGGCGACCCTCAGCGCCTGACCGGCCGGGTCACCTCTCGACGAACGGCCGCCCGGATCCGGGCGGCCGTTCGTCGTGTCCGACATCCGTCACCGTTCGTCGTGTCCGACCTTCGTCACCGCCGGGGCGGTCGCCGGGGTCCGGTGGCCACCGGCGCGTCGATGTCGGCGTCGACCGGGCGGCGCGGGGAGGGGAGGGTCGGGCGGGTCGGCGGTGTGGGCCCACGGCCGCCGGCCGGCGCGCTCAGGTGCCGGCCCCGCCAGAGGTAGACGCCGGCGGCCAGCGTGGCCACCCCGACCAGCAGGAACAAAGCCCGGTAGTCCAGGACGCCGACCAGCAGGGCACCGGCGCCGATGGAGAGCGCCTGCGGGCCGCTGACCAGCGCCTGGGTGGCCGCCGCGACCCGTCCGACCAGCCCGGGCGGCGTACGTCGCTGGATCAGCGTGTGCAGGCCCACCATCGTCAACGGCAGCGAGACGCCGGCCAGCAGCACCGCCACGATCCCGAGCCGCAGATCGGGGTACGCGAGCGCGAGCGCGGCCGGCGAGAAGAAGGCCACCCCGGCGGCCAGCGTGCCGATCTCACCGAGTCGGCGGACCAGCGCCGGTGAGCAGAGCCCACCGAACAGCCCGCCGACGCCCTGCACCATGACCAGCACGCCCACGAAGGCGGCGTCCCGATCCAACCCCTGGTCGACGTAGGCGAAGATGAGCGATTCGCTGAAACCCATCACCAGCGATCCGAGCCCGTAGCCGAGCAGGGCCCGGCGCAGCGCCGGCTCACCGGTCAGATGCCGCAGGCCGGCGCCCAGCTCGGCGGGCCACCGCAGCCGCACGGTCGGCGGCGTGAGCGCCGGGCTCGGCACCGCGGTCACCACCGCGGCCGCGGTCACGAAGCCGACCATGCCGATCCCGGCCAGCGCCCACCCGCCGAGCGCCGCGTAGAGCGCCGCGCCGGCCAGCGGGCCGACCAGCCGCAGCCCCTGGCGTACGGTCTGCAGCACGCCGTTCGCCTCCGCGAGCAGCTCCACCGGCACCAACTGCCGGATCAACCCGCTGAGCGCCGCGCCGAGCGTGATGGACGACAGGCCGTAGAGGGCCGCCACCAGGTAGACGAGCCAGACGTCGCCCGCGTCGCGGACGGTGAACAACGGAGCGAGCAGCAGCGCGGTGACCACGTTCGCGGTCACGAAGAAGGGCCGGCGCGGGTACCGGTCGACGAACCAACCGACCAGCGGCGCCAACGTCATCGGGGCGATGACGGCGAAGATGATGCCGCCGGCGAGCCCGTTGGAGCCGGTCAGGTCCTTGACCCAGATGGCGAGCGCGAGCAGCAGGATCGACTCGGCGGTCATGCTGGCCAGCAGGCCGCCGAACAGCAGGCGGAAGTCGGGTCGGCGCAGGACGGTGCGCATGGGTTCCCTCCGGCGGGATGGCGTGCCCGGCTGGGCGGTCGACGGGGCTGGGACCCGGGGTCCGTCGTCGTCCGGCGTATCCGTGGTCCATTTTTCGACAAGACACGCCCCCGCCGGAACCTCCGACGCCGGTCGCGCCGTCCATACTGACCGTGGGGGGCGAATTTCATACAGTTACCGTCGCGTCTGCGGCGGTCGACGGGAAAGAGGACACTGTGCCTCCTGCCGCACCCAGCCCGATCATGCGTCGCCGACGGTTGGGCATCGAACTGCGCAGCCTGCGCGAAGCCGCGGGCCTCACCGGTGACCAGGTTATCGAACGGATCGGTTGGGCGTCCGCGTCCAAACTGTCCCGCATGGAGAACGGCCGCAGCCGACCGGACCCGCAGGATGTCGGCGTTCTGCTCGACCTCTACGGGGCCGACACCGCGTCGCGCGAGGAGTTGCTCGCCATTGCCGGTGAGGCCGGCGACATGCGCGGCTGGTTGAAGAACTTTCCGGTGATGACGCAGCAGCAGCGCAGTTGGGCCGAGCTGGAGGCGGGCTGCGCGGAGATCTCCGAGTACAACCCGGTTCTGGTGCCGGGTCTGCTGCAGACCGCCGGGTACGCGAAGGTCCGGATCGTCTCGGCCCGCCAGGTGAGCGAGGGCGCCGGCGAACCGGAGCCGACCGACGAGCCGGAGACCGAGGTGCAGGCCCGGTTGGCCCGCCAGTTGCTGCTGACCCGCGAGCCGCACGCGCCGAGCTACACCGCGGTGCTGGAGGAGGCGGCCCTCGGCCGCCGGGCCGGCCCGCCCGAGGTGCTGCACGAGCAGCTGCACCAGCTGTGCGAGCTTGCCCTGCTGCCCAACGTGACTCTGCACCTGCTTCTGCGGGACACCCAGATCGGCGATTGGTACCTTCCGCCGACCGCCTTCTCCCTCTATCGGTTCGCCGATCCGCTCGATCCGGAGACATTGGCCATCGAAGGGGGGTTCACCGACGTCATGTCGACCGAGGCAATCACGCTAAATCGCTATAAAGTGGTGTTCGAGTGGCTATGCACGGCGGCACTAGACGCCTCGGACACCCTCTCCTGGCTGATCGAGGCGACGGGACGGCTGACCGGGGCGACGCCCCCATCCACAGTGGCGTTCGGGCCGGCAACGGCGCCGACCCAACGCCGCCGGGCCTCGGGGCGACTGACGGATCGGTGATCCACGGGGGACCCTCCGTCGGGGCGTGCGGCACCACTCGTCCCATCGGATCGGTTCACATCAGGAGCAGAGCCATGAACGACATCCACAACACGCCGTCCGTCTCCGCCAGCTCGTTGGCGGACGCCCCGTGGCGTACCAGCACCCGCAGCCAGACCTCCAACTGCGTGGAGGTCGCCCCCCTGGGCACCGGCCCGTCGGCTGTCGCGCTGCGCGACAGCAAGGACCGGGGCGGCCCGGTGCTGCTGTTCAACCGGGCCGGGTGGCTCGGTTTCATCGCCGGGGCCAAGACGGGCCAGTTCGATCTGAACTGATCCTCCTGACCGGGGCGGGGCCGTTGGCATGGTGCCGGCGGCCCCGTCGCCATGTTCGGCGGCAACCCCGCTGACCAGGCATCCGCCGATCGGACGAGGCTCGGAAACAATAGGCGCGTTTCACTTGCTGGGATGAACACGGGGCGTAACATGACCCACGAGAACGTGGAACTTCCACACTGGCTCATTCGTCGCGGTTCATCCGGAGACCCTTATGCGGTTCCTGATCGTTCGCACCGACATCCGCACCGTCGCCGACGGGGACATCGCCGCCGCCTGGGCGGACGGCCATGGCCTCCGCGACGAGACGACCACGCCGGAACCGCGCCGGCAGACCGTGCACGCCGAGGACCGGGACGCCGCGCTGCTGCTGGCCCGGGCCCTGTCGACGGTCGGCGCGGTGCGAGCCGGCAAGCAACGGGTCAAGGTCCTGCCACTCGGCGAGCCGCTGCCCGTCTTCCGGCGCAGACCCGGCCGCACCGGCACCTGACCCCAGACGTCCGTCGTGGTCGGCTCGGCTCCCCCGCCGCGTCCATCGCTCCCACCGACCACGACGGCCCGTGTTCCCGGCCCGTGACCGCCGCGGCAACGGCGGCCACGGGCCGGGACCGTGCTCAGTGGTCGGCGTCCACCCAGCCGTCCAGCCAGCGATGGATGAGGAACAACGCGATCGACGACGGCGGCGGCAGGATCAGCCGAGCCCCGTCCCCCACGTCCACGGCCCTTCCCGCACACGCGGCCCCGATCTCCTCGCGGCTGAACCACCTGGCGTACGCGATCTCGGACGGGTCGACCTGCACCGGATCCGCCGGGTCGGCGGTGGCCAGGAAGCCCAGCATCAGCGAGCCCGGGAACGGCCAGGCCTGGCTGCCGACGTACCTGATCCGCTCGACGGAGATGCCCACCTCCTCGCGGACCTCGCGCAGCACGGCGGCCTCCGCGGACTCCCCCGGCTCGACGTATCCGGCCAGGCAGGAGTAGCGCCGACCACCCGGGGTGCCCGGCCAGCCGGCGTTGTTGCCGAGCAGGCAGCGGCCCTCGGGACCGTCGACGCCGTCGTGCACCAGCACGATCATCGCCGGGTCGGTACGCGGCCAGATCCGCGCACCGTTGCGATCCACCCGGGACCAGCCGGCCTCGTCCATCACGGTCGGCGCGCCGGTCGCCGTCGAGTAGCCGTGCCGGGTGTGCCAGTTGAGCAGCGCGAGCGCCGTGGTGAAGATGCCGGCCTCCCGATCCCCGAGCAGGTGGCCCACCTCCCGCAGGTTGACCGCCCGGGTGCCCGGCACCGTCGGCAGCGGCGTGTCGAGCGCGAAGACCGGCACCCCGTCCGGCTCGACACCGAGGAACATCGCCGTCGACTCGGCGCCGGCCGGCACGTCGGCCGCGCCGAACAGCACCAGCGCGGGAGGCGACACGTCGGTACGGGCGAGCGTCCGCCCGTCGTTGGTCGAGTCGAGCAGCAGGATCCGGCCGCGCAGCCACGCCTCGGTCAGCCACTGCGCGTCGCCCCGCCGATGCGCGGCGCGATCCAGCGTGGACCGCGCCAGCGGCGGCGCCGTCTCCCCGCTCACGTCAGCGCTCCGCCGCTGGCGGACACCCGGACCGACGGGCCGTGGCGGTGCCTCACGGCTGCACCGGTTCGGTGCGGACCGGCGTCAGCGCGGCCAGCCCGGGGGTGATCCGCTCGGCGTCGCCGAGCACGACCACCGCCGCCCGGGCGGGCGCGAGGTAGTGGGCGGCAGCCCGCGCCACGTCGTCGACGGTCGCCTGCGCCAGGCGGGCCGCGTACTCCGCGAGGAACTCCAGCCGCAGCCCGTTCCCGGCGTACGCGCTGGTCAGCGCGGCCAGACCGGCCTGGGTGGACATGCCGAGCTGGAGGGTGCCCAGGGCGTACTGGCGGGCCTGCTCCAACTCCTCCGGCTTCGGCGGCAGCGACGCCAGCCGGCCCAGCTCGTACGTGGTCTCCAGCAGCGCCGGGCCGGTGACCTCGGTGGCCACCTCGGCGCCGGCGACCAGAACCGACCCGGCCACCGAGTGCTCGATCACCGAGTGCGGGCCGTACGTGTAGCCCTTGTCCTCGCGGATGTTCTCCACCCAGCGGGACGAGAAGTAGCCCCCGAAGATCAGGTTGGCCAGTTGCAGCGGCGCGTGGTCGGGGTCGGTGCGCGGCACGGCGGGCAGCGCGACCCGCAGCGAGGACTGCACCGAGCCGGGTCGGTCGACAAGCAGCAGCGGCCCTGGCTCCAGCGGCGGGGTGGCCGGCAGGGTGGCCGTACGCCCGGCGCCGGCCCACCCACCGAGCGCCCGCTCGACCGCGTCCAGGGCCTTCTCCGGCTGCACGTCGCCGACCACCACCAGCTGCGCCCCGGCGGGGTGCACCCGCTCGGCGTGCAGGCTGCGCAGGGCCGCCGGTCGGACGGCACGGATCTGGCCCGGCTCCGGGGTCTGCGTGGCGTACGGGTGTCGCCCGTAGATCCGCTTCAGCAGCGCCTCCCGGGCCAGGTGCGCCGGCTGGCTCTGGGCAACCTGGATCCGGTCGATCAGCCGGTCCCGCTCGGCGGCCACCTCGTCGCTGGGGTAGCTGGCGCCGGTCAGCACCTCGGCCAGCAGCTCCAGCATCCGGTCCAGGCCGGTGACCAGGCCGGCGCCGGAGAGCATCAGCCGGTCCGGGTCGACGCCCGCGGACAGCCCGCCGCCCACCTTCTGCAGCTCGGCGGCCAACTGCACGCTGGTCATCGACTCGGTGCCGGAGAGCATGGTCTGCGAGAGCATCGCGCCGCGCGCGAGGTGGGCGCGGCCGAACGGTACCCAGAGCCGCAGCTCGACCAGGGGCACCGCCGGCCGGCGTACGGCGATCACGGTGAGCCCGTTGCGCAGCGTGCGCTCGGCCTGCTTGGGCACCTTGAGCTTGCGGGTGGGGCCGAGCGGGGGCAGCGTACGCGGCCCGGCGGTGGCGGTGGTGGTCATCGGGCACCTCCGGGGATGACCTCGACCGCGGCGCGGCGCTCCGGGCGCAGGGTGGCCGCGGCGGCCCGGACCTGCTCCTCGGTGACGTCGCCGACCAGTCGGGGCAGGTCGTTGAGCAGGCCCGGCTCGCCGCGTTGCTGTTCCAGGACCGCCATCCGCAGCGCCCGGCCGAGCACCGCGTCGGTGTCGCGCAGCAGGTGGGTGGCCATCCGGGCCTGGGTGCGGGCCAGCTCGCCGTCGGTCAGCCCGTCGGTGGCCAGCCGGTCCAGTTCCTCGTCGACGGTGCGCAGCACCTTGTCCACGTCGCCGCCCGGTGGCAGGTGCGCCTGGAGCAGCAGCGCGGTGGGGTCGCGGACGTCGAACGGGTCGCCCATGAAGCCGAGGTAGCCGCCGAGGCTGGTCACCGTGCGGTCACGCTGGACCAGTCGTTCGACCAGCCGGGACGCGTCGCCGTCGGTGAGCACCTCGGCCAGCACCACGTACGGCAGGTAGTTGGCGAAGTCGCCGACCGGGTCGGGCACCCGCCACGCGCCGGCCACCGCCGGCAACGGCGCCAGGGCGTCGGTGTACGAGCTGCGTCGCTCGGCGGTCAGGTCGGGCTCGGTGAAGTCGGGCCGCCGCGGCGCGGGACGGGCCGGGACGTCGCCGAAGTGCCGGGTGACCAGCTCGGTCGCCTCGGCCACGTCGATGTCGCCGCTGACGGCGAGCACCGCGTTGCCGCTGGCGTAGTAGCGGCGGAAGAAGTCGGCGGCGTCGGCGACGGTGGCCGACTCCAGGTCGTCGAACGAGCCGTAGCCGTCGTGCGCGTTCGGGAACGTGTCGAACATGACCGGGGGCAGGGTCAGCCAGGGAAAGCCGCCGTACGGCCGGCTGAGCACGTTGACCCGGATCTCCTCCTTGACCACGTCGACCTGGTTGCGCAGGTTCTCCTCGGTCAGCCGGGGCCCGCGCATCCGGTCCGCCTCCAGGAACAGCGCGCGCTCCAGCGCGTTGCTCGGCAGCGTCTCGAAGTAGTCGGTGTAGTCCAGGTGGGTGGAGCCGTTGAACGTGCCGCCGGCACCCTGCACGTGCCGGAAGTGGGCCAGTTTCTCCAGGTTCTCCGAGCCCTGGAACATCAGATGCTCGAAGAGGTGGGCGAAGCCCGTACGCCCCTCCGGCTCGGAGCGGATGCCGACGTCGTAGACCACCGCCACCCCGATCACCGGGGCACTGCGATCGGGGGTCAGGACCACCCGCAGGCCGTTGTCGAGGGTGAACCGCTCGACCGGATACTTCGTCGCTGGAATTCTGGATCTCCGCGCCGCCACGGGATCGACCCTAGCGCGTCGGCATCCCCGCCACCGGCGACCTCCACGGAGCCACCGCCACCGGGTTGGCCAGCCGGGGCGGGACCTCGACGCCGACCCGCTCGGCCTCCCCGCGGCGCAACCAGCCGGAGCGGACGAACCCGTCGACGTACGACAATCCGTGTCGCGCGATTGGCCTAGCAAGACGGTAGGAAATACCGACATAACTGAGACGCCCCTTCCCGGCATGTGGATGGGTCTTGACGCTGACCCCGGCCTGACCCACTCTTCCTACCAACTAAGTAGGAATACTGCGGATTGGATGGACGATGAGACGGCTCCCCCTACGCCGGTTGGTCACCCTGACCACCCTCGCCGCCCTCGGCGCGGCGACCCTGGGCAGCACGGCCGCGTGCGGCGACGACAGCGAGGGCGCGGGGGGCAGTTCCGGCCCGGTGACCCTGCGGCTCGGCTACTTCCCCAACATCACCCACGCGCCGGCCGTCGTCGGCGTGGAGAAGGGCATCTTCGCCGAGAAGCTCGGCGTCGACGTCAAGCTCGAACCGAAGACCTTCAACGCCGGCCCGGCCGCCATCGAGGCCGTCTTCTCCGGCGCGCTGGACGCGACCTACATCGGCCCGAACCCCACCGTGAACGCGTTCTCCAAGTCCAAGGGCGAGGCCGTCCGGGTCGTCTCCGGCGCCGCCTCCGGAGGCGTGGCGCTGGTGGTCAAGCCGGGCATCAACGGCCCGCAGGACCTCAAGGGCAAGAAGGTCGCCACCCCGCAGCTCGGCAACACCCAGGACGTGGCGGTCCGCTACTGGCTCAAGCAGCAGGGGCTGACCACCACCAAGGAGGGTGGCGGCGACGTCAAGATCGTGCCGCAGGAGAACGCCCAGACGGTGGAGACCTTCAACAGCGGCGCGATCGACGCCGCCTGGGTGCCCGAGCCGTTCGTCTCCCGGCTGGTCAACGCCGGCGGCAAGGTGCTCGTCGACGAGCGCGACCTGTGGCCGGACAAGAAGTTCGTCATCACCAACCTGCTGGTCAGCACGAAGTTCCTCAAGGCACACCCGGACGTGGTGCAGAAGCTGGTCGACGGCCAGGTGGCCGCGAACGAGTTCGTCAACACCAAGCCGGACGAGGCCCAGCAGGCCATCTCCGACGCCATCGGCAAGATCACCGGCAAGCCGCTGGACCTCAAGCTGATCAAGCAGGCGTGGCCGACGTTGGAGTTCACCAACGACCCGATCCCCACCTCGCTCAAGGCCGGGCTCGACCACGCCGTCGAGGTCAAGCTGACCGAGCCGGTGGACCTCAAGGGCCTGTACGACCTCACGTACCTCAACAAGGCGCTCAAGGCGCAGGGCAAGCCCGAGGTCGTCCAGCCATGACGTCGACCACGACGACGCCGCAGAGCGCGACCACCGCGGTCGCGCTCTCCGGCGTGACCAAGGTGTACGGACGCGGGTCGAGCGCCGTACTGGCCCTGGACGGGGTCTCCCTGGACGTAGCGCCGGGCGAGTTCGTCTGCCTCGTCGGCGCGTCCGGCTGCGGCAAGAGCACCCTGCTCAACCTGGTCGCCGGCCTGGACCGGCCCAGCGGCGGGCAGATCGGCATCGCCGGCGGCGCCAATCCGGGGCTGATGTTCCAGGAGCCGGCGCTCTTCCCCTGGCTGACGGTCGACGCGAACGTCGAGGTGCCGCTGAAGCTGCGCGGGCTGCCCCGCGCCGAGCGCCGCGAACGGGTGGCCGACCTGCTGCGCACGGTGCACCTGGCCGAGTTCGGTCGCAAGCGGCCACACGAACTGTCCGGCGGCATGCGTCAGCGGGTCGCGCTGGCCCGCACGCTGGCCCTGGACACGCCGGTGCTGCTGATGGACGAGCCGTTCGGTGCGCTGGACGCCATGACCCGCGACATCCTGCACGACGAGCTGGAACGGATCTGGTCCGAGCGCCGACTCTCGGTGCTCTTCGTCACGCACAACGTCCGCGAGGCCGCCCGGCTGGCCGACCGGATCATCCTGCTCTCCAGCCGCCCCGGCCGGATCATCTACTCCACCGAGGTGGACATCCCACGGCCACGGCGGATCGACTCCCCCGAGGTCGCCGCGATCGCCGCCGAGGTCACCGAACGGCTCCGTACGGAGGTGGGCCGCCATGGCCAGTGACACCCTCACCAGCACGGCGCGCAGCGACGCGGAGATCTCCGGCCTGGACGCGCTGGAGATCGCCGGTCGGGATAAGGAGGTGTCCCGCGGCACCCGGCTCTGGGCGGCCACCTGGCCCAAGCTGGCCGCGCTGGCCATCGTCATCGTGGCCTGGCAGGTGGTGGTCTGGTCGGGCTGGAAGCCGCCGTACTCCCTGCCCGGCCCGCTGGTCGTCGGTCGCGAGCTGGTGACCCAGGCCCAGGGTCCGCAGCTCTGGGAGGGCCTGGCCACCACGCTGCGGCGGGCCGCCGTCGGCTATGTCTTCTCGGTCGCGGTCGGCCTGCTGCTGGGCCTGGCGGTGGCCCGCTCCACGGTGCTGCGGGCCGCCATCGGCTCGATGATCACCGCGTTGCAGACCATGCCGTCGATCGCCTGGTTCCCGCTGGCCATCCTGCTGTTCGAGCTGAGCGAGAAGGCGATCTTCTTCGTGGTGGTGCTCGGCGCCGCGCCGTCCATCGCCAACGGGGTGATCTCCGGTGTGGACTACGTGCCACCGCTGCTGCTGCGCGCCGGTCGCAACCTGGGCGCGCGGGGGCTCAACCTCTACCGGTACGTGATCGCGCCGGCCGCCCTGCCGGCGATCGTCGCGGGCCTCAAGCAGGGTTGGGCGTTCTCCTGGCGGAGTCTGATGGCCGGCGAGCTGATCGTCGTCGGCATCTCGCAGACCTCGCTGGGTGCCCAGCTCACCTACTCGCGGGAGCTGTCCGACGCGCCGTGGCTGCTCTCCACGATGATCGTCATCCTGGTGCTGGGCCTGGCCGTGGACGCGGCGTTCGGCGCGGCCGACAAGGCGATCCGCCGTCGCTGGGGCGTACTGGACCAGGCTGGTCAGTGACGTGTACGTCTCCGCGCGCAGCGACTACGCGCTCCGGGCGATGCTCGCCGTCACCGCCGCCGTACGCGGCGGCGACGCGGGCGGTGGTGGCGCGGGCGAGCTGGTGAAGGCCGGCAGCCTGGCCGAGGTGCAGGAGATCCCGCTCAGCTTCCTGCAGGGCATCCTGCTCGACCTGCGCCGGGCCGGTCTGCTGCACAGCCATCGGGGCGCCGAGGGCGGATACGCGCTGACCCGGCCACCTGAGGAGATCACCGTCGGGGATGTGCTGCGCGCGGTCGGCGGCTCGCTGACCACCGTACGCGGACTGCCGGCCGAACGCGCCGGCTACCACGGGGTGGCTGCCGGGCTCACCGACGTCTGGCTGGCGGTGCACGGGGCGATCGCCACCGTCGTCGACAGCACCAGCCTCGCCGACCTGCTGAGCCGCACCCCGACCGACCGGGCGTCCACGACGTCCTGACCACCGGGGCGGCGTGGTCGGGTCGGTGCCCCGCCGACCCGACCACACCTCGTACCGATCCTGACCGGGCCTGCCCCTCCGCCGGCACCGGTCGGCCGGTCGCTGCTCAGCCCCGGTGCTCGACCGTCGGGCCGGGGCCCGGATCGCCGGGACTGCGCAGCTCCACCAGACCGGCGGGAGCATTGTCCGCCGGGGTGGCATGCCAGGGCGCGAAGGCCGCGACCATAGCGAGCAGCAACCCGGCGAGCCCGACCGCGGCCACCAGGATCAGTTCGCGCAGCGCCCCCGAGCCGGCTTCGCCCGCCATGGTCACCCCTCCCGCGCCGGGCCCCCCGCCCGGCTCCCCCCGATGGCCAGCTTCGACCACACCGGGCCGGGACACAGTCGGCCAGCCGACCAAGCCGCGGCTGATATTCGACTCGGGCCAGCGGCCGGGCGGTGCGGGTCATCGACCGCCACGACGGTCGAGGAGGCCGATCCGGGGCGCGACCCGGACCACCCCGCACACAAACCGACCCGCCCAGCCGAAGCGGGACGGGTCGGTGACGTGCGTGGAGGATCAGACGGTACGCGGGCGGCGCGGGCGACGGGACCGGCCCGACGCGCGGTGCGCCGGGCGGGCGCCGCCGTCCGTGGCCGAGCCACCGGCTACGCGTCCCCGGCTGACCGCCACCGGCGGCGCGACGATGGTCACCGGCACACCGGACGGCTCACGGGCACCGGTCACCCGGGCCAACGAACCGTCGCCCGGGCGCACCTGGACCGACTCCGGCCGGATGCCGGCGGTGGCCATCAGCCGGGACACGTCCCGGCGCTGCTCGGGCAGGACCAGGGTGACCACGCTGCCGGACTCGCCGGCGCGGGCCGTCCGACCACCGCGGTGCAGGTAGTCCTTCGCCTCGGCCGGCGGGTCCACGTTGACGACCATGTCGAGGCCGTCGACGTGGATGCCCCGGGCCGCCACGTCCGTGGCGACCAGGGCGGTCACCTGGCCGTTGCGGAACTGCTCCAGGATGCGGGTGCGCTGCGGCTGGGACTTGCCACCGTGCAGCGCGGCGGCGCGTACACCCTTGGAGAGCAACTGGCGCGCGAGCCGGTCGGCGCGGTGCTTGGTGCCCATGAAGAGGATGGTGCGACCGTCACGGGCGGCGATCCGGGTCAACGCGTCGGGCTTGTCGACCGCGTCGACGTGCAGCACGTGGTGGGTCATCGCGGTGACCGTGGCAGTGCCCGGGTCGACCGAGTGGGTCACCGGGCTGCTGAGGAAGCGGCGGACCAGCCGGTCCACGCCGCCGTCCAGGGTGGCGGAGAAGAGCATCCGCTGACCCTGCGGGGCGACCTGCTCCAGGAGCTTGGTCACCTGCGGCAGGAAGCCCATGTCGGCCATCTGGTCGGCCTCGTCCAGCACGGTGATCTCGACCTGGTCGAGCCGGGCGTCGCCGCGGTTGATCAGGTCGTGCAGCCGGCCGGGGGTCGCCACGACCACCTCGGCGCCGGCACGCAGCGCGTCCGCCTGCCGCTGCAACGACAACCCGCCGACGACTGTGGCGCAGCGCAGGCCGACGGCCCGGGCGTACGGCGCCAGCGCGGTGGTCACCTGCTGCGCCAACTCCCGGGTCGGCACCAGCACCAGGGCCAGCGGGCGACCCGGCCGGGCCTTGCGGCCGGCGGTGCGAGACAGCAGGGGAAGCCCGAAGGCGAGCGTCTTACCCGAGCCGGTACGACCCCGGCCGAGCACGTCCCGACCTGCGAGCGAGTCCGGAAGCGTCGCCGTCTGGATCGGGAACGGCTCGGTGATGCCCTGCGCGGTCAGCGCGGTGAGCAGCGCCGGCGCCAAGCCGGTAAGAGCGAAAGACGGAATAACAGTGGTCACGCAGGAGCCTTCCTCGACGCGGAACGTGTCGAGGGAGGGCGCCGAAGTCGGCGCTGTCAACCGGCGGCGCAAGGCAGCCAGGACTCACAAGCACGAACCGATTGGAGTACGGGCCGGCCCGCCGCCGGGCCGCCGCCTGCGTACGCAGGCGGGGCGGGGCGGGCCGGTCCCGTCACCGTCACACCCGGAGGGCGCGACAGGTAATGCTGACCGATCCGAAGATCAGATCGGGCGGATGTTCTCCGCCTGCGGGCCCTTCTGGCCCTGGGTCACCTCGAACTCGACCCGCTGGTTCTCGTCCAGGCTCCGGTAGCCGGAGGACTGGATCGCCGAGAAGTGGGCGAAGACGTCAGCGCCGCCGCCGTCCGGGGTGATGAAGCCGAAGCCCTTGTCAGCGTTGAACCACTTCACGGTGCCAATAGCCATGTGTTTCGTCTCCTTGACGGAACGTCGGACACACACTTGTTGTGTGCCCGAAGAGGAGCGCTCCGCGCGGGGATGCGCGAATCGCCTGTCGCTTCTGGTCGCCCCGCCCGGAGAGCTCCGGACACAACAAAGAGCGCCTGGGGCCACAATTCCCGCCAGGCGCACACAGAGTCTCTGGTAACCAAAACTGCAACCCGGATAAGCTACCACAGCTTCCCCCGTCATGGTCAAGCTTGGGCGGAATCTTCGGGCAACTGGGCGATCAAGGCTGTGAGGCCAGTCACATCGAGCAGGTCGGCGGGCCGGACGGTCACCCCGTGCCGGACGTAGTGGAACGCCGCGCCCACCCGGTCGACCGGCACGCCGGCCAGCTCCGCCCAGGCCAGCCGGTACACGGCCAGCTGCACGGCGGCCACCTCGGCGGCCGGCCCGGTGGGCTGCGCCCCGGTCTTCCAGTCGACCACGTCGAACCGGCCACCCGGCCGGGCGAAGACCGCGTCCATCCGGCCCCGCACCACCACTCCGGCGATCACCGTGGCGAACGGCACCTCCACCTCCACCGGCGACCGGTCGGCCCACTCGCTGGCCAGGAAGCGCTCCTGAAGCTCGACCAGAGCCTCGTCGGGTGCGGCGTCGGCGTCAGCCGCGCCCGGCAGCTCGTCCAGGTCCAGCAGGCGGTCGGCGCCGAAGCGCTGCTCCAACCAGGCGTGGAAGGCGGTACCCCGGCGGGCGTACGGGTTGGGCTCAGTCGGCACCGGGCGACGCAGCGTACGGGCCAGCGCCGCCGGATCGCGCCGCAGCGCGACCAGCTGGGTGACGCTCAGCGCCCCGGGCAGAGCCACCTCGACCGCACCGGAGAGCCGGGTCAGCTCGGCGCGCTCCGCCAACAACAGGTCCGCCTCGCGCTGCCAGCGCGCCACCTCCGGATCCACCTCGGGCTCGACCGGCTCGACCGGCTCGGCTTCGGACCCGATCGGCGTTCCCGACCCGGCGAGCACCGGCCCGGGGAGCACCGGCCCGGGGAGCACCGGCCCGGGGAGCACCGGCCCGGGGAGCACCGGCCCGGGGAGCACCGGCCCGGGGAGCACCGGCCCGGGGAGCGCCGACGCCGGGCCGTCGGTCATCAGGCGGCGCACCAGCCCGGCCGCCTCGGCCAGCGCGGGTCGGCGGCCACCCAGCGGGTCGGCCGGCCACTCCGCGCGCAGCACCACCTCGGCCGTCGGGTTCGTGGCGTCCGGAGTGGGCTCCGGCGCCCACGCGTCGACCAGGTGCCCCGGGCCGCCGTCCAGGCAGGCGTCGTACACCTCGCGCAGGAAGACCGACGGACCCCGCGGCCGCTTCGTGCCCTCCCCCCACCAGTACCCGGAGCACAGCAGCAGCCGGCGCGGGCGAGTGACCGCCACGTACGTCAGGCGGCGCTCCTCCCGCTCGTCGTGGGCCCGCCAGGCGTCGGTGAAGTCGGCCACCGCCCGGGCCACGGCCCGCTGGTCGGCCGCCTCGTCGAGCGCCAGCTCGGGCAACCCGTCGGCGTCGCCGCGCAGCGGGAACGGCAGCACACCGAGCCCGCCCAGCCAGTGGTCGGAGTTGCGCACCGGCCCGGGCCACGACCCACGGCACAGCCCGGCCACCGCCACCACGTCCCACTCCAGACCCTTCGCGGCGTGCGCGGTCACCACCTGCACCGCGCCCTCCACGACCTCGACCTCGCCCGGGGCGAGACCGCGCTCCTCGTCCTCGGCGGCGGCCAGGTAGGACAGGAAGCCGGACAGCGTCGCGCCGGGCGTCTCTCCGCTGAAACGGGCCGCCACGTCACCCAGGGCGTCCAGGTGTCCCCGGGCCAGGCCGGCGTCGCCGGCGCCGTCGCGGCCGGCGCGCACCGCGACCTCCACGTCCAGGCCGATGGTCCGCTCGATGTCCGCGATCAGATCCGGCAGGGCCTGGTCCAGGCGGTAGCGCAACAGCGCCAACTCCATGCCGTACGCCCGCAGCCGCGCGAACCCCTCCGCCGAGTACGCCTGCGCCGGGCCGAGGTCGGCCAGCGCCTCCACCAGGGTCGCCTCGTCCAGCAGGTCGGGGGTGATGTCCGAGGTGTCGTCGGCGGCCACCTGGCGTCGGGCGTTGGCGATGGCCCGGGCCCGCCGGTGCAGCGCCACCAGGTCACGCGGCCCGATCCGCCAGCGGGCGCCGGTGAGCAGCCGCAGCAGCGCGGCCCCGTCGGTCGGGTCGGCCAGCACGCGCAGGGTGCACACCACGTCGCGGACCTCGGGAGTGTCCAGCAGACCGCCGAGGCCCACCACCTCCACCGGCAGGCCGCGCTCGCGCAACGCCGACTCGATCGCCGGGATCTGGCTGCGGACCCGGACCAGCACCGCGGTCGTCGGCCGCTGCGCCACCGGGATGTGCTCCGGTGCCGCGCCGGGCATCCGGGCCGCGCCGCGCCAGGCGGCGAGCACACTGTCGGCGATCCACGCCGCCTCGTCGGCGTACGTGGGCAGCAGCGCGCAGTGCACCGTGCCACCGGCCGCCCCGCCGGGGCTGCGGTGCGGAATCGGGTCGCGGACGGTCAGCGCGGAACGCAGCTCCGGCACCCGGGCGCCGGCCGCGCGCAACGGCGTGGACAGGGCGTTCGCCACCCGGAGGATCTCCGGACGGTTACGCCAGCTGGTGGTGAGCCCGAGCGCCGGGGCCGGCTGACCGTCGGCGCGGGCGAACTCAGTGGGGAACCGGTCGAGGGTGCCCGCGCTGGCGCCCCGCCAGCCGTAGATGGACTGGCACGGGTCACCCACCGCCGTCACCGGGTGCCCGCCACCGAACAGCGCGTTGAGCAGCACCACCTGCGCGTGGCTCGTGTCCTGGTACTCGTCGAGCAGCACCACCCGGAAACGGTCCCGCTCGATCTCGCCAACCCCGGGGTGATCCCGGGCCACCCGCGCCGCCCGGGCGAGCTGGTCGGCGAAGTCCATCGCCTCGAAGTCCAGCTTGCGCCGGGCGTACGCCCGCACCAGCGGCAGCAGGCGCAGCCGGGTCTGTTGCAGGGCGAGCGCCTTGCGCACGTCGGCGTACACCCGGCCCGGCCGCGACTGCACCTCGGCGAAGAACCGGCCGGTCCAGGCGGCCAGTTGGTCCGGTGCGACCAGGTGCTCGTCCAGCTCACCGGCGAGGGCCAGCACCGCGTCGGTGATGGTGCTCGGCATCCGGTCCACCTCGGACATGTCACCGTCGTAGTTGCGCACCAGCAGGTCGACCAACTGCCAGCGGGACGCCTCGGTGAGCAGTCGGGTGGACGGCTCGTAGCCGGCCCGCAGACCGTGCTCGGTGACGATCCGCCCGGCGTACGAGTGGTAGGTGGAGACGGTGGGCTCACCGGCGAGCGGGTCGTCCAGCGGGTCGCGACCCTGCCGGCCGAGGCGGCGGATCAGCTGGTCGAGCCGGGTGCGGACCCGGTGGGCCAGTTCGCCGGCGGCCTTACGGGTGAAGGTCAGCCCGAGGATCTGCTCCGGGCGCACGTACGAGTTGGCCACCAGCCAGACCACCCGCGCGGCCATCGTCTCGGTCTTGCCGGACCCGGCCCCCGCCACCACCAGCAGCGGCTCCACCGGAGCGGCGATGATCGCGGCCTGCTCCCGGGTGGGCGCCGGGAGCCGCAGCAGTTTGGCCAGCTCCACCGGGGTGTACCGGGGCCCGGAGTCCGCCAGCCGGGGCGTCGGCGCGGGGCCCGCGCCGAACAGGGTGGGCTGGGTCATGGGTTCTCCGGACGTCGGACGGTCGGCGGCTCGACCACCTGGCGCCCCTGCCCGGAGACCGGGCAGCTGGTGCGCACCGGGCAGACCCGGCACTTCGAGTTGGCCACCGCGGCGAACGTGGCGGCTGCCATCGTATCGGCGGTCCGCCGGACCAGCGCCGTCGCCCAGCCGGCCGCCGGGCCCTCGCCCGCCGCCGGCTGATTCTGCTCCCGGGCATCCTTCGCGGACGTGCCGAGCTGCACCAGCGCCGCGCCGCCGGACTCGTCGCCGAACTCGGTGAACGCGCCCGCCTCCACCGCCGCCTGGTACGCGCCGAGCTGCGGGTGCTCGGCCAGTTCGGAGCCGGTCACCGCGGTCGACTTGCCGGTCTTGAGGTCGATCACCACCAGCCGGCCGGCCTCGTCGACCTCCAGCCGGTCGACCCGCCCGGTCAGGTCGACCGGTCGCTGCGGATCGTCCAGGCGGACCGCGAACTCGTGTTCGATGGCGAGCAGCCGGCGCGGGTTGGTGGCGAGCCAGCGCAGCAGCTTGTCGATCATCGCCTCGGCGCGCTCCCGCTCGGGGCCGGCCATCCATCGGGCGGCCAACTCGATCGCGTCGAACCGGGCGGCCACGTAGTCGAGCAGGGCGCCCCGGTCGGCGCTGGCGTCCTCGGCGAGCATCGCGGCGGCGTGCACCAGATTGCCCACCCCCTGCGCGGTGCTGGTCGGACCGCTGCCGCCGTGCCGTTCCAGGAGCCAGCGCAGGCTGCACCGCAGCGCGCTCTCCATCGCCGACGGGGTGACCCGCACCGGCGCCCCCTCGTCGACCAGCGGCCGGTCGTCGGAGAGCGCCCGCAGCCCCCACCAGTCGTCCGGGTGCGCGCCGGGCACACCCGCGGCGGCGAGCCGCGCCAGCTCGGCCGCCGCGGCGCGCCGCCGGGCCGCCGGTGCGGCCGGGTCGGTGATGGCGGTACGCAGTTCGGCGACCAGCGCCGGCAGGGTGAGCGCCCGGGGCGGCCGGGTGACCGGCAGCGCGCCGGGCTGGTCCGGCTCGTCGTCGTCCGCGCCCTCAGCGCCGTCGTTCCCGGCCGCCGGGGCTGCCACCCGAGCCGGTCCGCCGTTGCCGACCACGCCGCCACCGGTCCCGCCACCGGTCCCGCCGTCACCAGTCACGCCGCCGGTCGCGCCGCCACCTGTCACGGCCTCGGCGGAGGGGGTGTCGTCCGGTGAACCGGCGGCGGGGCCGCCGCTCGGGGGGCCGGTGCGCGGGCCGGGCGTGCTCGGCGGCGCGGGCGGCGGGCCGGGCGTGCTCGGCGGCGTGCTCGGGCCCAGTTCGTGCAGGAAGCGGCTGGGCTGCTCCTCGTGGTCGTCGCCGCCGACCGCCGCCGACGCCACGGCGCTGACCAGCAGACGGTGGCGGGCACGGCTGATGGCGACGTGGAAGAGCCGGCGCTCCTCGTCCAGCAGCGCCGAGGTCTGGCCCACCACGGTCGCCGCCCGGGCGCCGCCAACAGACCGGCCGGCCAGCACGTCGACCAGCCGTTCGGAGCCGAGCAGGCTGCCGCGCAGGCGCAGGTCCGGCCAGATGCCCTCCTGCACGCCGGCGATAGCGACCAGGTCCCACTCCAGGCCCTTTGCGGCGTGCGCGGTGAGCAGTCGTACCGCCGCGCCCCGGTCGGCGGTCGGCGCGATGGTGTCCGCCGGCAGGTCCTGGGCGAGCACGTGGTCGAGGAAGACCTCGGTGCGGGCGCCGGGCAGCCGGTCGGTGAAGCGGGCCGCCGCGTCGAAGAGCACCAGCACGGCGTCGAGGTCCCGGTCGGCAGCTTCGGCTCGCCGGCGTCGGGCCAGGTCGCCCTCGCCGGCCGCCGGCCGCCCCTGGGCGATCGCGCCGGCCCAGCGCTCGGCCAGCCCGCTGGCGTCCCAGACCTCCCAGAGCACGGTCTCGGCGGTCGCGCCGGGTTGGGCCGCGGCGTCCCGGGCGGTGGCGAGCAGCCCGGCCACCGCCTGCGCCGGCTCCGCCCACCGCCGGTCGATGCCGGCCAGGTCCGTCGGATCGCGCAGCGCCTCGACGATCAGCTCCCCGGACGGACGGCGGTCGCCCCCGGCCAGCGCCAGGGCGCGCAGGCCCTGACGCAGCCGTCGTTCGGCCAGCGGGTCCGCCCCGCCCAGCGGCGAGTGCAGCAGCGCGACGGCCGCCTCCTCGTCCAGCCGGTCCGGTTCCAGTGCGCAACGCAGCAGGAGCAGCAGCGGCGCCACCGCGGGTTGCAGGTGCAGGGGCAGGTCCTCGCCGTGCACCACGGTCGGGACGCCGGCGGCGTGCAGAGCGCGTTGCAGGGTGGGCAACTGCAACGCGGTGGATCGCACCAGCACCGCCATCCGCGACCACGGGACGCCGTCGAGCAGGTGCGCGGCGCGCAGCGCGTGGGCCAGCCAGGCGGCCTCGCTGGTCGCCGACCGGAACGTGTGCACCTCGACCACACCGGCCGGGGCGTCCGGCAGTGGGCGCAGCCGGCGGTGCGCCATCGGACCGCGCAGCCGGCGGCCCAGCCGGGCCATCGTGGCGAGCAGGACCGGGCCGGCCCGGTACGACGTGCTCAGCAGCACCTGCGCGGCCGGTGCGCCGGAGGCCGTCCGGAAACGGTGCCCGAACGTGGTCACGCCGGCCGGGTCCGCGCCACGGAAGGCGTACGTGGAGGAGTCGGGGTCGGCGAACGCGACGAGCGACTTGCCCCCTCCGGCGATGACCGAGAGCAGTTCGTGCTGGGCGGGGTCGGTGTCGGCCAGTTCGTCGACGTACACGTGGGCGAGGCGGCGGCGCTCGGCGGCCAGCAGCTCCTCGTCGTCGCGCAGCAGACCGGTGGCGGCCCGGACCAGCTCGGCCGGGTCGTACGCGATCGAGCCCCGGTTGCTGACGTCGCGCAGCGCGAGCACCGCGACGTACTCCCGCAGGAAGCGGGCGGCGGCCGGCCAGTCGGCGCGGCCGAGCTTCTCGCCCAACCGGGCCAGGTCGACCGGACCCACCCCGCGCTCGGCGGCGCGCATGAGCAGGTCGCGCAACTGACCGGCGAAGGCCCGGGTCCGCAGTGCCGGGCGCAGGTCGGTGGGCCAGCCGACCGGGTCGTCCTCGGGCTCCTCGCCCACCACGTCCAGCAGCTCGCGGATGATCAGATCCTGCTCGGGGCCGGTGAGCAGCCGGGGCGACGGCTCGCCACGTTCGGCGGCGGCCCGGCGCAGCAGCCCGAAGGCGTACGCCGGGAAAGTGCGCACCAGCGGCTCGCGCAGCACGCGGTAGCCGTCCTGTGCGACCCGGGCCTCGATGCGCTGGCGCAGCGTGGTGGCGCCGCGGCGACCGAAGGTCAGCACCAGGATCCGCTCGGGATCGACCCCCTCGGCGACCCGGGCGGCGACCGCCTCGACGAGGGTGCTGGTCTTGCCGGTGCCGGGACCGCCGAGCACCAGCATCGGCCCGTCGGTGTGCGCGACGACCTCCTGCTGGACGGGATCGACACGCCAGCGGAGGCTCGCCGGCCCGGGTGTGCCGGCGGCCTCGACCTCACCGGCGACCGCACCGTCGCCACTCGGCACGGCGACGCCGCCGTCCGACGCGTCCCCGTCCCCCCGCGCCGGCCCCCCGGGCCGCCGCACCAACCGGTACGCCTGCATCCCCAAATCCCATCACCCCCCTACGACACCAACCCCACCCCACCCGCGCCGGTCATGGAGGTGGCGGCACGACACGCCGACGGCCCTGCCGCCACCCTCATGACCGACCGGGTGGGACCCGGAGTCAGGGTAGGTGGGACTCCAGTGCTTTCAGGGCTTCGGGGACCGTGGCGACCACGGTCAGCAGGTTGCGCCCGGCGGGTTTGAGGAAGTGTTGGTCGGTGAGGGTGGTGAGCCAGTCGAGCAGGGGCCGGTAGAAGCCGTCGGTGTCGATCAGCACCATCGGCTTGGTGTGCAGGGCGAGGGTGGCGGTGGTCCAGACCTCGAACAGCTCATCCAGTGTGCCCAGGCCGCCCGGCAGGGCGAGGAACGCGTCCGACCTGTCGATCATCAGGGTCTTGCGGTCGGCCATCGAGTCGGTCACCAGCAGTTCGTCCGAGGCCAGGTCGGCGACCTCCAGATCGACGAGCGCCTGCGGGATGACGCCCACGGTGTACCCGCCGGCGGCCCGCGCGCCGTCGGCCACCGCGCCCATCATGCCGACGCAACCACCGCCGCTGACCAGCGTGTGCCCGCGCCGGGCCAGCTCCGCGCCGGTCTCCGTGGCGAGGTCGAGCCAGCGTTGGTCCAGGGTGCGGGACGAGGCGCAGAAGACGCAGACCGCCGCCATCAGCCCTCCCGAGGCCGGTCGGGGGCCTGCTCGGCGGCGGCCTGCTGGTCGGCGCCGGTACGCGCCACCGCCTCGTCGCGGACCGCCTCCTGCTCGACCGAGAGCGCCGCCTCGGCCTCGACGATGTGGCGGACGGCCGCGTTGACGTCGTCGGTGAGGCAGATCAGATCCAGGTCGACCGGGCCGATCTTGCCGCTGGCGGCCATCGTGTCGCGCAGCCAGTCGAGCAGCCCCTGCCAGTAGGCGACCCCCATCAGCACGACCGGGAACCGGGTGACCTTGCCGGTCTGCACCAGGGTGAGCGCCTCGAACAGCTCGTCCATGGTGCCGAACCCGCCGGGGAGCACCACGAACGCCTGCGCGTACTTGACGAACATGGTCTTGCGGGCGAAGAAGTAGCGGAAGTCGATGGCCAGGTCGACCCAGTCGTTGATGCCCTGCTCGAACGGCAGCTCGATGCCGAGCCCGACGGAGAGCCCGCCGGCCTCGGTGGCGCCCCGGTTGGCGGCCTCCATCACTCCCGGGCCACCCCCGGTGATCACCGCGTAACCGGCCCGCGCGAGCGCGCCGCCCATCTCCTCGGCCAGCCGGCACTCGGCCGTGTCCGGGCCGCTGCGGGCCGAACCGAAGACGCTGACCGCCGGCGGCAGGTCGGCGAGGGTGTCGAAGCCCTCGACGAACTCGGAGAGGATGCGCAGTGCCCGCCAGGCGTCCCTGGTCTTCCAGTCTTCGCGCCCGCGCGAGTCCAGCAGCCGCTGGTCGGCGGTGCTGCTCGGGATCGCCCCCCGGCGCAGCGTGACGGCGCCCCGGTGCCGCTCCTGCCCCGGGCCGCGGCCGGCCTCCCGCCCGTTGTTCTGGCTCATGAAGCAACCGTAGTGGAGCCGCACACGCCGGGTGTGCGGGGCGCGGACGCCGAGAAATAGTTCGCGATCATGGGCAACTATTTGGCTTCCCCGTACGTCTTACTATTCACATACCGGGTATGCCCGGGCGCGCGCCTTCGGGGGAGGAGACAGCGTGATCAGCAACAGCGAGATGATCCGGATCCGTCGACTGATGCAGCGACGGATCCACGACGTGGTGGCCGAGCGCCGCCGCGCCCGTGACCTCGACCCCGCCCTGTCGCCCGCCGCCACCGGATCCGGAGCCGATCAAGAGGTTCGCGCCGCCGACAACGGGCCAGGCTGACGCGAACCTCTTGATCGCCGGAAACAGGGCCGACCGGCCAGCCCGGAACGGGCCCGACCAGGTCAGGCCGGGGCGAGCCAGCGGTGCAGCGTCGCCGCGCCGTCACGGATCTTGCTGATCTCGACGTGCTCGTCGGGGTGGTGGGCGAGGTTCGGGTCGCCCGGGCCGAAGTTCAGCGCGGGGATCCCCATGGCCGCGAACCGGGCCACGTCCGTCCAGCCCAGCTTGCCGATCGGCGCGGCGCCGACCGCGGCCAGGAACTCCTTCGCCGGGGCCGCCTCCAGCCCCGGGGCGGCACCCGCAGCGGTGTCGGTCACCCGCACCTCGAAGCCGGCGAACACCTCACGCAGGTGCGCCTCCGCCTCGGCGGGGGTGCGGTCCGGGGCGAACCGGTAGTTGACCTCGATCTCGCAGTGGTCCGGGACCACGTTGCCGGCCACGCCACCGTTGATCCGTACCGCGTTCATGCCCTCGCGGTAGTCGCAGCCGTCGATGGTGACCCGGCGTGCCTCGTACGTCTGGAGACGGCGCAGCACCTCACCGGCAGCGTGGATCGCGTTCACGCCGTGCCAGGAGCGCGCCGAGTGGGCGCGGACGCCGGTCGTGGTGACCACCGACCGCATGGTGCCCTGGCAGCCCGCCTCGACGATGCCGTACGTCGGCTCCAGCAGCACCGCGAAGTCCGCCTCCAGCCACTCCGGGAACGCCTGGGCGACGAGGTTGAGCCCGTTGTAGCGCGACTCGATCTCCTCGGCCTCGTAGAAGAGGTACGTCACGTCGTAGCGCGGGTCGGGCAGCGTCACGGCCAGGTGCAGGGCGTACGCGACGCCGGACTTCATGTCGGAGGTTCCGCAGCCGTACATCAGGTCGCCGCGCATGGTCGACGGGAAGTTGTTGTTCAGCGGCACGGTGTCCAGGTGACCGGCGAGCACGACGCGCTGCGACCGGCCGAGGTCGGTGCGGGCCATCACGGTGTTGCCGTGTCGGTGCGTGGACAGGTGCGGTACGCCCCGCAGCACCTCCTCGACGAAGTCGGCGATCGCCTTCTCGTTGAGGGACACGGACTCTATGTCGACCAGTACGCGGGTCAGCTGCACCGGATCGGCGAGGACCTCGGGGGTCAGCGGGTTCTGCATGGATCGCACGGTACCTTCAGGTCTGTCAGCGCGAGGAGCGAGCCGAGGCCGGCCTGGCCGCGACCGAGAGGTGCAACAGTGACGTCCGCAGATTCCGCCTGGGGCATCGGCCTGGCCACCGTCACCGCCGACGGGCAGGTGCTCGACACCTGGTATCCGACCGGCAAGCTGGGCCTGGGTGAGCTGCCGCTGGTCGCCGGCGAGGGCGAGTCGGACGTGCTGGACCTGCCGCCGGGCACGCTGGGCGACCGGTCGCTGCCCGGTCTGCGTACCGTCCAGGTGGTCACCGTGATCGGCTCGCTGGACGACCCGATCAAGGACGCCTCCGACGCGTACCTCCGGTTGCACCTGCTCTCCCACCGCCTGGTGCGGCCCAACCAGATCAACCTCGACGGCATCTTCGGCAAGCTCGCCAACGTGGCCTGGACGTCCGCCGGACCGTGCCCGCCGGAGCGGGTGGACGAGCTGCGGGTGATCGAGCGGGCGGCGGGTCGCCACCTGTCGGTGTACGGGGTGGACAAGTTCCCCCGGATGACCGACTACGTGGTGCCCTCCGGTGTGCGGATCGCCGACGCGGACCGGGTCCGGCTCGGCGCCCACCTGGCCGCCGGCACCACAGTGATGCACGAGGGCTTCGTCAACTTCAACGCCGGCACCGCGGGCACCTCGATGGTCGAGGGGCGGATCGTGCAGGGCGTGCTGGTCGGCGACGGCTCCGACATCGGCGGTGGCGCCTCGATCATGGGCACCCTCTCCGGTGGCGGCACCGAGAAGGTCAGCATCGGCGAGCGCAGCCTGGTCGGCGCGAACGCCGGCGTCGGGATCTCGCTCGGCGACGACTGCGTGGTCGAGGCCGGCTGCTACATCACCGCCGCGTCGAAGATCACCCTCCCGGACGGCCGCGTGGTCAAGGCCCGGGAGCTGTCCGGCGTCGACGGCCTGCTGTTCTGGCGCAACTCGGTGACGGGCGCGCTGGAGGCCCGCCCGCGCACCGGCCGGGGCATCGAACTGAACGCCGCCCTGCACGCCAACGACTGACGGCCCCGCCGGGTCCGCGGCGCTCGACCGCGGACCCGACGGGGTACGCCTCAGCGCAACCGGTACGCCTGGATGATCCGTTCGGTCACCGTGTTGCCGGCGGCGTCCCGAGCGGTGGCCCGCAGGGACACGTGGCCGGGTGCCGCCGGATGCCGGACGGTGGCCGTCCAGCCGTGGCCGCCGTGCCGGACCCGGGCGGGTCGCCAGGTCCGACCGCCGTCGTAGGAGACGTCCACCCGCAGCCCGGTCACGCGCGATCCGGGGGCACCGGGCTGTGGCTGTGGCTGCACCGGGATGACCAGGCTCCGGCCGGCCGCGGCTGCGTTGTTCCGGTCCAGCGGAGGCGTGAACCGGATCGCCGACACCGGCAGTGGCCGGTAGTCGTCGCCGGGCACGTGCCCGGACCGGAACGTCCACGCCGCCCCGACCTCGGTGCTCAGGTCGGTGAAGCTGCGCTTCGTCGACACCTCCAGCTGGTAGTCCGCGACGCCGGGCGGCACCGTGAACTGGCCGTACCCCGGCTCGGTCAGCTCGTCGACCAGGACGCCGTTGCGGTACAGGGCGGTTCGGCCGGCGTCCGTGATCGACCGGCCGGCGTGGCCGTCGGCGTCGCCGTGCAGCGGGAGGTTCACCAGGATCTCGTCACCGAGGCGGGTGACGCCCTGGCCCGGCCAGCGCGGCGCGGGGAAGGACGGCCCGTACGGCGCGCTGTTCCAGGTCTCCCTGACGTGCCGGCCCGCCCGGTACGCCTTCGGTTCGGCCTCCAGCACCGCCTTGGTGTCGAGCCACCCCTCCTCCGTGGGCACGCCGAACGTCAGCTCGGAGGACCAGCGCAGCCCGTTGGTGTTGTAGTGCTCGACGCGGTGCCCGGGCACCGCAGTGGGCAGGACCGTCGCCCAGCCGCCCAGGTCCGGTTCGAGGTGCGGGAAGACCACCCGCTCGGAGACCATGCCGGGATAGCCGCCCCGGAACTCGTGGGTGACCGTGGCCAGGTCCCGAGCGCGGTAGGTCTTGTCGAAGCCGGTCGGCATGCGGCCGGGGAACTTCTCGCTGAGCGCGTACAGGTAGGGGCTGCTGGCCACCTCCGGCTTCCGCCACTGGCTGCTCACCGTGCCGAAGAACCGTGCGCCGGAGACCACCCGACCGAGGTGCCCGGTGGCCAGCCCGGTGAAGTCCAACCCGAGCAGACCGAAGCCGTACGAGCCGCCGTCCTCGGTGAGGAAGTTCGCGCCGATGTCCACCAGATCCGGGACGGCGGTCCGCTCCGGAATGGTCGTCCGCACCGGCCGTGCCCTGCGGGCGTCGACGGTGACTGTGGTGTCACCGTCGAACACCAGCTCCGGCTGGACCAGTTGGGCCGTGCCGACGTCCCCGCTGAAGACGATGCTGGCCACCGCGTAGCGACCCTTGGGTACGCGGACCTCGACGCTGCCGTCCGGGTCGTACAGGTCGCGGCTGTCGAGGGTGTCCAGCCGGATCAGCGTGGTGATGAACCCCTCGGCGGGCGCGCCGCTGTCGTCGAGGTGCCGGACGGTGAGCTGATAGCTCTCCACCTCCCGGTTCACCGCGACCGGGGTGACCGCCACCGCGGTGCCGGAGCGGGCCACGATGCGGCCGGTCCAGTAGCCGTCCGTGCCGATCCGGGTGTCCACGGTGACCGTGGTGCCCGCGGTGCCGCCGGCGGGCACGGTGACCTGACCCGCCCCGAGGGAGAACATGCCGGCCGGAGCCGGTTGGCCGTCCGGGCCGGTCACCTCCAGGGTCAGGTCAAGGGTGAGTGGGGCCGGGCCGTCGTTGTGCCAGTCGACCTGCCGGGCGATCGGGGTGTCGTCGTCGTGCGGCCAGGCCGGCTGACCGAAGGAGACGCTGACCGGGGTGCTGGTCACCCGCTGGGTGATCGCGCGGGCCACGTCGACCCGGCCGGCTCCCTGCTGAAAGGCGGTCTGCTCCGGGTGCGGCTTCGCCGAGGCCATCAGGGTCGCCTTGAGCTGGGCCGCCGCCCAACCCGTGTGCTGCTGGGCGAGCAGCGCCACCGCGCCGGTGACGTGCGGCGCGGCCATCGAGGTGCCGGAGAGCGCGAGGTATCCCTCCCCCACCGGCTCGCCGATCTGCGCGCCCTTGGCACGGGCGGCGACGATGTCGACCCCCGGGGCGGTCAGGTCCGGCTTCAGTCCGCCGTCGCCCACCCGGGGGCCACGGCTGGAGAAGTCGGCCAGCGCGTCGTCGCGGTCCACCGCGCCGACGGTGAGCGCCGCTTCGGCGCTGCCCGGCGAGCCGACCGAGCCGTCCGTGCCGTCGTTGCCGGCGGAGAGGACGAAGAGCGCGCCGGTCTGCGCGGTCAGTGACTCGACCGCCGCCTCCAACGGGTCGACGTCGGGTGTGTCGGTGCCGCCCAGGCTCATGTTGATCACGTCGGCGTGCTGGTCGACGGCCGCCCACTGCATCCCGGCCAGGATCGCCGAGTCCATGCAGCCCTGCTCCTCGCAGACCTTGCCGTTGAGCAGCGTGGCGTCCGGGGCGACACCGTGGTACTTGCCACCGGAGGCGGCGCCACTGCCCGCGATGATCGAGGCGACGTGCGTGCCGTGGCCGACCGTGTCGTCGGTGTCGGCGGCCTCGGTGAAGTTCCGTGCCTCGGCGATCCGACCGCTCAGGTCGGGGTGGCTGGCGTCGATCCCGGTGTCCAGCACCGCCACGCGGACACCCCGGCCGGTGAAGCCGGCCGCGTACGCGGCCGGGGCACCGATCTGCGGCACGCTGTGGTCGAGGGTGACCTGCCGACGACCGTCGAGCCAGATCCGGTCGGCACCCCCCGCCGTGCCGACCCGGGCACCGGCGCCGGTGAGCGCCGCCCAGACCGTGGTGGCCTGCTGCTTGTCGGCGGTCGCGGCGAACCCGCCGATGGCCGGCAACTCCGCCGTGACGGTCAGGCCGACGGGCGCCGCGACGCGTTTCCGGGCGCCCGCGTCGGCGGCGACCAGCACCGGCAGGTCGTTCCGGCGCGCGTCGTCGTAGCCGGCGGCGATCAGCCCGGTCACGTCGAACAACCGCCGGTCGACCCGGCCGGCAAGAACCAGGGGCAGGGCGTCCTGCGGCAGCACCGTGAGGTGGCCACGGTCGCGGGTGGTGACGAACCGCTGGTGCGTACGCCCCGGACCGGGGCGCACGGAGGCGGACCCGGAGTCGGTGACGCTGACCCGGTCTCCGGTGAGCAGGGTGACGGTGGTCGTGGACGCGGCGCGCGGGGCGGCGCCGATGGTGGCGCTGGTGGTGGCGCTGGTGGCCGTGGTGGTGCTGGCGGGTGGTTGGGCCGCGGCGATCACCGGAGTGCCCAGCACGAGGGCTGCGGCGGCGATGGCGGCGATCGTTCTGCTGCGTCGATGCAACGGATCCTCCTTGATGGAGCGTGGTAACCAGAAGAGACGCATTGACCATCGCCAGTATTACATACCGAGTATGCATAAAAGAGGGCTAAAATATAACGGACCTGCCAACTGATGGCAGGTCAGCGGGGCATCATCGACCGGGTGACCTCCATGAAGGACAAGATGCTCGCGGGTGAGCCCTACCTCGCCGACGATCCCGAGCTCATCGCCGACCTGGACCGGGCCGCCCGGTTGATGGAACGCTTCAACACCAGCCTCGCGGCGGATCGGGCGGCGCGGCTCGCGGTGCTGCGCGACCTGCTCTGCGAGCTGGGCGACGGCACCTGGATCCGTCCACCGTTCTACTGCGACTACGGCTGGCAGATCCGGATCGGGCCCCGCAGCTTCGTCAACTACAACGCGGTCTTCCTCGACGTCGCGGCGATCACCATCGGCGCGGACGTCCAGGTCGGACCGAACGTGCAGCTCCTCACGCCGACCCACCCGGTGGAACCCTGCCCGCGCCGCGACAAGTGGGAGGCCGCCAAACCGATCACCATCGGCGACAATGTGTGGCTCGGCGGCGGCGCGATCGTGCTCGCGGGAGTGACGATCGGCGCGAACACAGTCGTCGGCGCGGGAGCGGTGGTGACCCGCGACCTACCCGCCAACGTGGTCGCGGTCGGCAACCCGGCCCGACCCGTCCGCGAACTCGACTAGGAGAACAGCAGGGCGACGGGGTCGACGGCGACATCGCCAACCGGTTCAACCGCATCCCGAAGTACGTCCCCTCGCGAGGCAACCCGGATCTGGGCTGACGGCGGTCTCGCTCAGGCCACCGGCGGGTCGGGCAGGCGGATCACCAGGTCGGCCCGGTCGGCCGTGGGGGTGACGCGGGCCGCGTTGGCCTCGTCGCTGCCCAACGCCCAGGCCCGTGCCTGCTCCGGTGACCGCCCGTACGCCTCGTGTCGAGCGGTCAACCGGCGCTGGCGCAGCTCGACGTCCAGATCGAGGAACCACACCTCGTGCAGCAGCGTCCGGACCTCCTGCCACGGAAAGTCCGGCACCAGCAGGTAGTTGCCCTCGGTGACCACCAGGCGGACCGACGGCGGCACCTCGATCGCCCCGGCCACCGGCTCCTCGATCTCACGGCGGAACTCCGGCGCGTAGACCGAGGTCGGCTCCAGCCGGCGCAACCGGCGCAGCAGTGAGACGTACCCGTTGGCGTCGAAGGTGTCGATCGCGCCCTTGCGGTCGGCGCGGCCCAACCGGACCAGCTGCGACTGGGCCAGGTGGAAGCCGTCCATCGGCACCAGCCGGGCACTCGGCCCGACCTCGGCGACGATCCGCTCGGCCAGGGTGGACTTGCCGGCGCCGGGCGCCCCGGTGATGCCGAGCAGTTGCCGCGGGCCGGCGTCGGCCAGTGACCGCGCCCGCGCCACCAGCTCCTCGACGGCCAGCACCCGGGCCTGCGGCATCAGCCCAGCACCGGATCGCTGATCGTGAACCGGGCCTGCACCGCCGCCTGCACGGTCTGCGGCCGCGGGTCCAGCTCCAGCTCGGGCGCCCCGCCGCCAGCGCCGCCCCCGGCGTCGAAGGCAGCGCGGGCGAACATCGGCCGGTCCCCCGGACCGGCGTCGGCCAGCTCGATCAGCGCGGTGACGCGGGCGCCGAGGGCCTCGGCGTACTCCCGGGCGCGCAGCAGTGCGTCGCCGATCGCGGCGTGCCGCGCCTCGCGGTGCGCGGGGCTGTCCGGGCGCAGCTCCCACCAGGGGCCGGCCACCTCGACCTGGTCCTGGTCGGCCAGCCGGAGCATCAGCTCACCCAGAGCGGTGAAATCAGTGACGGTGACCGTCGTGGTGACGCTGCCGAGCCAGCCCACGACGCGCTCACCCGAGCGCTTGGTCTGCGGCCGGACCCACAGGTCGCCGGCCTCCCGTCGGGCCACCGCCGGCTCGGCGCCGTCCAGCAGCACCCGGACGGCGGCGGCCCGCTCGGCGAGCTGCGTCAGCGTCGCCTCCCGATCCCGACCGCGGGCCGTCACGGTGACCGCGAACCGCGCCAACTCGGGCGGCACCTCCCGGGTCGCCTCGCCGCGCACCTGCACAACCGGGCCGTCCGTCGCCATGCCTGCCAGCCTAGTCAGCCACCGGCAGCCACGCCGGGTAGGAGACGACGTCCGGGCCGATCCGGCATCCCGTCAGGTGGCCACCGGCGTCGCCCAGCCCGCGCAGCCAGGCCACCTCGACGGCATGGTCGCCGTCGGCCGGGAACTCGCGGTCCGCCGGCGCGAACCGGCGGCCCCGCAACGCCGACCGCGCCGCGCCGGCCTGCGCGTACCCGGCGGCGAGCGCCGACGCGTCGCCAGCACGCAGCGCGCCGGCCAACTCGTCCAGCAGCACCCGAACCTCGTCCAGCTCGTGCAGGACCCGTTCGCGGTTGCCGAGCAGCATGTTCGCCGTCCGCTCGGCAGGTGTGCCGGCGACCCGGGTGCCGTCGGAGAAGCTGCCCGCGGCCAGCGCCAGCACGGCGTCGCGCAGCGGCGACCGCTGCACCGCCCCGGCCAACGCGCCGGCCAACAGGTGCGGCACGTGCGACGCGAGCGCGGCCACCGAGTCGTGCGCCGGCGCGGACATCGGCACCACCCGGGCACCGAACAGCTCCACCAGCAGCCCGGTCAGCCAGCGGAAGGCGACAGTCGCGACACCCGTCGCCGGGCAGAGCACCCAGGCGGCACCGGTGAGCAGCGTCGGGGAGGCCGCCGTCAGGCCGGCGGACTCCGCGCCCGCCATCGGGTGCCCGGGTACGAAACGGTCGGTGAGCCCCAGCCGGTCGGCGGCCGCAGCCACCTCGACCTTGGTGCTGCCGACGTCGGTCAGCACACAACCCGGCGCGGTCAGGTCGGCCACCTGGGCCAGAGTCCGGGGCAGGGTGGGCAGCGGACCGCAGAGGAAGACCACGTCCCGGCCGGCGACGGCCTGCTCGATCGTGGCCGGGGCCGACACGCCGCGCGAGCGGGCCTGTTCCCGCGTCACCGGGTCGGGATCCCAGCCGGTCACGTCGAGGCCGGCGTCGGCGAGGCGCAGCAGCAGCGAACCACCGATCAGGCCGGTGCCGAGCACTGCCGCCCGGACGTTGGCGTACCGTCCGGTGCCGCCGTCGGTCATCGCCGGCCGCCCGGGGTCAGGCCCGCAGCCGGCCGGCGACCGCTGCGACGTGCTCGTCGGACTCGGTCAGCGCCACCCGGACGTACCGCTGGGCGGAGGGGCCGTAGAAGACACCGGCCGCGACCAGGATGCCGCGCCGGGCCAGCCAGTCGACCGTCTGCCAGCAGTCCTCGTCGCGGGTGAGCCAGAGGTAGAGGCCGGCCTCCGAGTGCTCGACCGTGAAGCCGGCGCCGGTGAACGCGGCGGTCAGCACCTCGCGCCGGGCGCGGTAGCGCTCCCGCTGCTCGGCGGCGTGCCGCTCGTCCTGGAGGGCGGCCACCATCGCGGCCTGCACCGGCGCGGGCACGATCATGCCGGCGTGCTTGCGGACCTTCAACAGCTCGGCGACGAGAGCCGGATCGCCGGCCACGAACCCGGCCCGGTAGCCGGCGAGGTTGGACCGCTTGGAGAGCGAGTGCACGGCGAGCACTCCGGTGTAGTCGCCGCCGCAGACCTGCGGGGACAGCACCGAGACCGGCTCGGCCGACCAGCCCAACGGCAGGTAGCACTCGTCGCTGGCGACCACCGCGCCGCGTTCCCGGGCCCAGTCGACGACCTTGCGCAGGTGCGCCGCGGGCAGCACCCGCCCGGTCGGGTTACCGGGCGAGTTGACCCACACCAGCCGGACGCGCGAGGTCGGCCCGACCGCGGTGAGCGAGTCGGCGCGGACCACGGTGGCGCCGGCCAGCCGGGCCCCGTCCTCGTAGGTGGGGTACGCGATCGACGGCACGACCACCACGTCGCCGGGGCCGATGCCGAGCAGGGTGGGCAGCCAGGCGACCAGCTCCTTGGAGCCGATGGTCGGCAGGACGCCGAGACCGTCGACGCCAGCTCCACAGGCCCGGGCGACCCACGCCGCGATCGCGTCGCGCAGGGCCGGGGTGCCGGCGGTCAGCGGGTAACCCGGGGCGTCGGACGCGTCCGCCAACGCCTGACGGATCACCGCCGGAACCGGGTCGACCGGCGTGCCCATGGAGAGGTTGATCAGGCCCTCCGGATGCGCCGCGGCCAGCGTGGCCGCGGCGTCCAGGGTGTCCCAGGTGAACTCGGGCAGCCGTGCCGAGACCGGCGCGGGCCGGTTCAGTGGCCCTCGCCGCGCGGCGGCTGCGCGGCGACGAAGGTGGCGTCCTTCTCCACCTTGCCGATCTTCGAGGCGCCCCCGGGCGAGCCCAGGTCCTCGAAGAACTCGTAGTTCGCGCCGGTGTAGTCCTTCCACTGCTCCGGGACGTCGTCCTCGTAGAAGATCGCCTCCACCGGGCAGACAGGCTCACAGGCACCACAGTCGACGCACTCGTCGGGGTGGATGTAGAGCATCCGGTTGCCCTCGTAAATGCAGTCGACCGGGCATTCCTCGATGCATGCCTTGTCGAGCACATCCACGCACGGCTCGGCGATGATGTAGGTCACCGGTCTTCTCCTCCGCAAGACGCGCCGCGATCTCCCGCGACGGTAAGAGCCTAGTATCTCGCCGGGGAGGGGGTCGATCGTGCTCCGACAGCAGGATGTGGGACACCGGATCGTGGTCCGCCGGATTGTGGGGATTCGCGAAGGCCGCCCGCTGTTTTCCGATGCCCTCGGCGAGCTGGTGGAGTTGAGCGAGACTCATCTCACCCTCGCCACGGCGCAGGGCCCGCTGCGGGTACCGGTCGCGCAGGTGCACCGGGCCAAGCGGGTGCCGCCGACCCGCCGGCCGACCGCCGCGGCGGTGGTGGCGCTCGAACGGGCCGCCGACGAGGCCTGGCCGGCGCCGACGCGCGGCCGGCTCGGCGACTGGCTGCTGCGCTCGGCCGAGGGTTGGACCGGCCGGGCCAACTCGGCACTGCCGATCGGCGATCCGGACCGACCGCTGGCGGCCGCGGTGGACGCGGTCGAGCGCTGGTACGCCGACCAGGGTCAGCCCGCGATGATCAACACGCCGTTGCCGCTCGCCGCGCCGGTCGGCGCCGAGCTGGACGAGCGCGGCTGGGACAGCCGCCCACCGACACTCGTACAGACCGCGCCGCTGCCCCTGGCGACGCCCGCCCACGGCGTCCCGGCCGCCGGGGCCGGCGGGCCACAGGGCGCGGTCATCGAGGTGACGACCGCGCCGAGCGACGAGTGGCTGGCCATCGCCGCCGGCCGCAAGGGCGGGCTGCCGGAGGCCGCACGCCACGTGCTCACCGCCGTGGACCAGGTCCGCTTCGTCCACGCGTACGTCGACGGCACGCTGGTGGCGATCGGGCGGGGCGCGGTGACCGGTCCGGGGCGTTGGTTGGGGCTCAGCCTCATCGAGGTGCTGCCGGCGTCACGTCGGCAGGGGCTGGCCCGGCGCGTGATCGACACGCTGGTCGCGTGGGGCGCCACGGCCGGCGCGACACACGCGTTCCTCCAGGTGGAGCAGCACAACGCCGCGGCGGTGGCGCTCTACCGGACGCTCGGCTTCACCACCCACCACACCTACCTGACCCGGGTGGCCCCGCGCTGACCCGCGCCAGGCCCGCGGCGCGGTCCGTTCAGCGGCGGACCACGCGGCGGGGCTTGGCCGCCTTGACCTCGGCGTACCGCTTGAGCTGCTGCGAGCGGTGGTCGAGACCGAGGGCGGTCGCCACCAGGTAACCGATCATGGTCCCGAGGCCGGTGGCGAGCAGGTAGAGCCAGATCTGGGCGAAGAACGTGCCCGCGCCGCCGGCGAACGGGTTGTGGCCCACCAGCAGTGGCCCGACCAGCACGGTCAGGGCCATGGCCACCAGCACCACGACCGCCACGTCGCCCGCCCACACGGCCAGCGGCCGCACGCGTCCCCAGCGGAAGGCGACCACGGCCAGCGTCAACCCGATCACCACGAACATCGCCAGCGACACCCGGTCGGCCGCCGCGTCGTCACCGTCGAAAGCGAACCGGGTGATCAGCCGGGCGACCACGTTGACCGCGAACAGTCCTCCCGCGAGCACCCCGATGGCCCGCCACCGTCTGTCCATCGCACGACCTCCTGCCGTACGCCCCGTTTGCGGGGCCGCATCCCTGGCAGGAATATCTACCACTCGTACCTGTGTGGCGTCACCAGCGGCCGAGAGTGGGCGGCGGGGCGAGGATCTGCCGGAAACCCATCACGGCGAACGTCATCGCGCCGGCCACGATCATCGCCAGGCCGACCCAGTTGTCGCCGGCCAGCAGCAGGTCGCCCTCGGTGGTGCGGATGGCGGCCACCGCCATCAGGGCGAACCACGGCACCGCCGGCAGCGCCACCGCCCAGCGACGGCCGACCACCTCGTGCGCGAACCAGCTCAGCACGATGTTGGCGCCGACGGCGAGCAGCGCCGAGACCCCGATGAGCTGCCCGCCGACCCGGAGGGTGGCGAGCAGCAGCTCCAGCACACCGGTCACGACCCCCGCCACCATCACGACGACCGCGCCGGTCAGCCGCAGACCCAGGTCCAGCAGTCGCGGCGGTGGCCCCGCCTCGGGCGGGGTGTCCTGGTCGTTCACGACCGACATCGGCGCGGCGGGGAGCGTCACCGGAGACCGGCCGCCGCGACCGGGGACCGGTCCGCGGGGGCCTCTCCGGGCAGCCCGGCGAAGAGGTCGTCCTCCCAGCCGTACGGGCCGACGCCCGGCCCCTTCGCACCGACCGCGAGGGTGAAGAACTCCACGCCCATGAACTCGCCCCCGAAGTTGCCGGCGATCGAGTAGAGCCAGGAGGTGGCCGGGATCTGGGTGGCGTGCGCCCGCATCGCCGCCTCCTTGGCCGCGTGCTGGTCGGTGCCGTCGATCCGGGCGGCGATCTGGTCGTCCGGGGTGCCGAAGGGCAGCTCGGCCAGATCCTGGATGCCAGCGAACGGATTGTCCGAGGATTCGGCGAAGTGCGCCATGCCGGCCTCCAGCACACTGAGCGGCATGGCCGTCCAGTAGACCTTCGCCGGGGCGCAGCCCTCGGCCGCGGCCAACTCGACGGCGCGCATCGCCACCCGGTGCGCCTGGATGTGGTCGGGGTGGCCGTAGAAGCCGTTCGGGTCGTACGTGATCAGCACCTGGGGGCGTACCTCCCGCATGATCTCCACCAGGTGCCCGGCGGCCTCGTCGAGGTCGGCCTGCCAGAAGGCGCGGGGGTGGTCGTTCGTCGCGAGGCCCATCATTCCCGAGTCGCGGTAGCGGCCGGCGCCGCCGAGGAAACGGTGGTCGCTGACGCCGAGCGCGGCGCAGGCGGCGGCCAGCTCGGCGATCCGGTACCCGCCGAGCTGGTCGGCCTCGGCGGCGGCGAGCTGCGCGAGCGCCGGTACGTGGATCTCGCCCTCCTCGCCGAGGGTGCAGGTCACCAGCGTGACGTGTGCGCCGGCGGCGGCGTAGTGGGCCATGGTCGAGCCGGTGCCGATCGACTCGTCGTCGGGGTGCGCGTGGACCAGCAGCAGGCGGCGGTCGGGCAACGTCGTCACGACGGTCACTCTAACCGGCGGTCCTCCCTCGGGGGTCGTCGACGCGTCCGCCCAGGTCGGCCACATCACGCCCGGCGCGGCTCTACGATTTGGCCTGTGGACTTTCCGGAGCTGGCCGCCCGTACCCGCCGGTTCAGCCACGGCGCGCCGCGCGCTGTCTCCGTGGCCGAAGACGGCTCCCGGGTGATCTTCCTGCGCTCAGCGGGCCCGGAAGATCCGGCGGACGCGCTCTGGCTGCTGGACGTGGCGACCGGCGAGGAACGCCTGGTGGCCGATCCGGCGACCCTGCTGGGCACCGAGGGTGACGTGCGGGCGCTCTCCCCGGGCGAGCGGGCGCTGCGTGAACGGCTGCGCCTCACTGCCGCCGGCATCGGCTCGTACGCGCTGGACGCCGCCGGCCGGGTGGCGGTGTTCGCGCTGGCCGGTCGGCTGTTCCGGGCCGATCTGGTGCACGGTGACGTGGTGGAGGTGGCCGCCGTCGGTCCGGTGCTGGATCCTCGACCGGATCCGACCGGGGAACGCCTGGCGTACGTGACCGACGCCGCCGGTGGAGTGCGCCGGGGTGAGCTGCGCGTCATCGAGGCGGATGGCACGGACACCCTGCTGGCTGGCGAGGACGCCGGGGTGAGCTGGGGTCTGGCCGAGCACATCGCGGCCGAGGAGTTCGGCCGGTACCGGGGCTACTGGTGGGCCCCGGACGGGCGGATGGTGCTCGCCGCCCGGGTGGACGAGTCCCGGCTGGACCGCTGGCACCTGCACGACCCGGCCGAGCCGGCCAGCCCGCCGACGGCCGTCGCGTACCCCCGGGCCGGCGGCCCGAACGCCGAGGTCAGCCTGCACCTGCTGGACCTGGACGACGGCTGGGTCGACGTGCACTGGGACCGGGAGACCTACCCGTACCTGACCGGGGTGAGCTGGGGCGAGGCCAGCCCGCTGATCACCGTGCTGCGCCGCTCGCAGCAGCACGGGCTGGTGCTCGCGGTGGACCCGCGCACCGGTGAGACGCAAGTGCACGCCGAGCTGGCCGATCCGCGCTGGGTGGAGCCGATCGCCGGCACGCCGGCACACCTGCCGGACGGCCGGGTGCTGGTCGGCGGCGAGCTGGCCCACGACGGGTACGACGCCCGCTGCCTGTTCGCCGACGGCACCCTGCTCACTCCCCCGTCGCTGTACGTGCGACGGGTGGTGGGTCGACTGCCGGCCGTCAGCGGTCCCGCCGACCTGCTGGTCGAGGCGAGTGACGGGGAGCCGAGCGAACGGCACCTGTTCCGGGTCCGTACGACCATCGGGGGCGGGGTGGACGCCCGGCGGCTCACCACCGACTCGGGCTGGCACACGGCGGCCGTCGGCGGGGACGTCCTGGTGGTGGGAAGCGCCTCGCTGGACCACGCCGGGGTGCGGTGGACGGTGTCGCGCGGCGGGCAGGAGCTGGCCGAGCTGCGGTCACTGGCCGCCAACCCGCCGTACTCTCCGCTGCCCCTGCTGGAGCGGGTGACCGACCGGCGGCTGCCGGCGGCGGTGCTCTACCCCGACAACCATGTGACGGGCCGGCGGCTGCCGGTGCTGCTGGACATCTACGGCGGTCCGGGACACCAGGAGGTGGTGGCGGCCCGGGCCGCGTGGCTGGAGCGGCAGTGGTGGGCCGACGCCGGGTTCGCGGTGGTCACCATCGACAACCGGGGTACGCCGGGCGTGGCGCCATCGTTCGAGAAGGCGATCCACCGGCGGGTCGCCGACGTGATCCTGGCCGACCAGATCGACGCGCTGACCGCGCTCGCCGGCAAGCACCCGGACCTGGACCTGGGTCGGGTGGGGGTGCGCGGTTGGTCATTCGGCGGGTGGCTGGCCGGGTTGGCGGTGTTGCGCCACCCGGAGCTGTTCAAGTGCGGCATCGCGGGCGCCCCGGTGACCGACTGGGCGCTGTACGACACCGCGTACACCGAGCGTTATCTCGGCCTGCCGGAGGACGGCATGGACGTGTACGCGCACCACTCGCTCATCGAGTTGGCGGCGGAGCCGGTCACCGGCCCGGACCAGGCCCGCCCGTTGCTGCTGGTGCACGGTCTGGCCGACGACAACGTGGTGGCCGCGCACACGCTCCGGCTCTCCGCGGCCCTGCTGAGCACCGGCCGCCCGCACGCCGTGCTGCCGCTGACCGGCGCCACCCACATGGCCGCGAACGGCACCGCCGAGCGGCTGCTTCCGTTGGAACTCGACTTCCTCCGCACCCACCTGCGCTGAGCGGCATTCGGTAAGTGATTTCGGCAGGTGGGGTCCCCTGCCGCATGCCATGCTGGCCGAAGCATGAGCCGACCGGGCGATTCCCCGGGGCGGCACCGCTTTCCCTTATGCCGAAAGGACTCCACCATGGTGGGGATTGCGCAGAAACCGTCGACCGCCGCCGTTCAGGAAGGCGAGTTGCCGGTCACGCACTTTCGTACGGCGACGGTGAACGGGATCGACATCTTCTATCGCGAGGCCGGACCGGCCGACGGCCCCGCGGTCCTGCTGCTGCACGGATTCCCCACGGCGTCCTCGCAGTTCCGCCACCTGATCCCGCTGCTCGCGGACCGGTACCGGGTGATCGCGCCGGACTTCCCGGGTTTTGGCCACAGCGCCAGCCCGGACCGGTCGACGTTCGACTACACCTTCGCCAACTTCGCCGATCTGATGGACGGCCTCCTCGGCCAGCTCGGCGTGGATCGCTACGCGCTCTACTGCTTCGACTACGGGGCGCCGACCGGGTTCCGGCTGGCCCTCAAGGGGCCCGAGCGGGTCGGCGCGCTCATCGTGCAGAACGGCAACGCGTACGAGGAGGGCCTGAGCGATTTCTGGGATCCGATCAAGGCCTACTGGGCGGAGAAGACCGACGAGCGCCGCCAGGCCATCGCCTTCATCCTCGACCCCGACACGGTCAAGTTGCAGTACACGCAGGGGGTGCACGACCTCAGCCGACTCGACCCCGACCGGTGGACCCACGACGCCACCCAGCTCGCCCGCCCCGGCAACGCGGACATCCAACTGGATCTGTTCTACGACTACGGCAGCAACGTCACGCTGTATCCGGAATTCCAAGCCTTCTTCCGCGACCATCAGCCACCGACGCTGATCATCTGGGGCCAGAACGACTCGATCTTCCCACCCGAGGGTGCCCACCCCTATCGGCGCGACCTGCCGTCGGCCGAGTTCCACCTGCTCGACACCGGCCACTTCCTGCTGGAAGACAAGCTCGACGTCGCTGCGCCGATGATCCGCGACTTTCTCGACCGATCCATCGGTCGTTCCTGAACGGGAGCGGCGGCGTCGTCATCGACCGGCGTGCGCCGCAGGCCCTTGGGGCTGGGGCCTACGCCGCCGCGGGCCGGGTCCGGTGCGCTGGGCCGGCGCGGTGCTGACGGACGCCAGCGCTTGGAAGGCCCTCGCCTACTGCTTCGCCCGGCTGCCCCTGATGGCCGCGGCCGCCTACCTCGGCGGAGTCCTCATCGCCGGCGGGCTGCTGGGCATCACCTATCCCGTGTGGATGCACCGGTTTCCGCAAGATCCGCCCTGGGGCGGTCCCTGGGGTCTGGCCGCGCAGGGGTTGGCCGCGCTGCTGGTGTTTCCGTGGTACTTCCGGCTCATCGTGTGGCTGGACCGGCGGTTGGTGGGGGCGCTGCTGGAGCCGGGCCCGGAGCGAGCCCGGATAGCGGCGCTGGAGGCCAGCCGGGCCGCGCTGCGGGCGGACGCCGCAGCGCTGCTGCGGCGGGTGGAGCGGGACCTGCACGACGGTACGCAGGCCCGGCTGGTCGCGCTGGGCGTGGCGCTGTCGCGCATCGAGCGGCGAGCCGGCGAGCCGGAGCTGCGGACGATGGTGGCGCAAGCCCAGGGCGCGGTGGTGGAGGCGCTTTCCGAGCTGCGGGACATCGTGCGGGGCATTCACCCACCCGCGCTGGACGCTGGCCTCAGCACCGCGATCGAGACCCTGGCCGCGCGCAGCGCGGTGCCCGTCGTCGTGCACGTGGACCTGCCCCAGCGGCCACCGCCCGAGACGGAGTCGGCGCTCTACTTCAGCGCCGCCGAACTGCTCACCAACGTGGCGAAGCACGCTGCGGCCAGCCGGATCCGGCTGGACCTTCGCACGCTGGGTGGCATGCTGCGCGTGACTGTCACCGACGACGGGGGCGGTGGGGCGAGGCCCGGGGGCGAGGGTACGGGTCTGGCCGGGCTGATCCGGCGGGCCGAGTCGCTCGACGGCGCGCTGTGGGTAGACAGTCCGTCGGGTGGGCCGACGACCATCACCGTGGAGTTGCCATGCGAGTAGTGATCGCCGAGGACAACCCGTTACTGCGCGACGGGATCAGGTTGCTGCTGACCGATCACGGAATCACCGTCGTGTCGACGGTGGACAACGGCGACGACCTGCGGGCGGCGGTCAGGGAGCACCGGCCGGACACGGCGGTGGTCGACGTGCGGATGCCACCGACCTTCACCGACGAAGGCTTGCGGGCGGCATTGGCGATCCGTACGGCCCACCCGGACATCGGCGTGCTGGTCTTCTCACAGTGGGTGGAGACCCGGTACGCGCGGCAACTGATCGCCGAGCACCCCGAGCGGGTCGGGTACCTGTTGAAGGACCGCATCGTCAGCACCGACGACTTCGTCGACGCGCTGCGCAGGGTGGCCGCGGGCGGGACAGCACTGGACCCGGAGGTGGTGCGGCAGTTGCTGGCGGCGCCGGCGGTGGACGCGGGCGTCGCCCGCCTCAGCGAGCGGGAACGAGAGGTCCTGGGGATGTTGGCCGAGGGCCGTTCCAACGCTGCCATCTGCGAGTCGCTCCATCTCGCCCCGCGCAGCGTGGAGAAGCATGTGACAGCCATCTTCACCAAGCTGGACCTACCCCAGGCGCGGACCGACCACCGGCGAGTGCTCGCCGTGCTGCGCTATCTGAACGCGGGGCGCTGAGGCTTCCCGCACTCTGGCTGGCCCGGCCTGCCGATGTGCTGTTGAGCGGTATACCTCAGAGGTATGAATATGACTCTGAGGTATACCGCTCAATAGGGCACCCGACCCGACGGAGGTGACCGACGGTCACCGCCGACGGCTGACACGTGTGCCATGCCGCTGCTCTGGCCGCCACAGCCGGGACGGTATTGGCCGTCATGCTCACAGCACTCCGAGGTTGATGGCGAGCTGGGTAATCGTGGCTGGGGCGGCCGGGTCGTCCGTCTGGAGGTAGGCGCGCGCCGCGTCGATCAGGTGCGCGGCGCGGTGCTCGACCGGCAGCCACCGCCACCCGTTCCTACCGATCGTCTTCTCGTGCCGGGCGACCGCCTCCGGCCCGTCGCCCAACTTCACGGCGGCGGCGACCCGCGCCACCTCGACGGCCGCCGGCCCGAACGCCGTCCGGTAATGGTCGTGCCCGTCGCCCACCTGGTCGCCCAGCTCGGCAGCCTCGTCCAGCAGGCGTCCGGCCATCCGGTCGTCACCCGCCCTGGCCGCGATCAGGGCGGCCTGCACGAGCAGCGATCCACGCAGCGACAGTTCTTCCGGCGTGCCAGCGGCGATCTGGGAAGCGGCGGCCAGCATCACCGGCCCTACCCGCGCCGACCCCCGCAACACCTGGCCGAGCTGCACCGCCGCGCAGGCCAGCAACACCCGATCACCGGCGGCGGCGGACATCGCCCGGTCAACGGCCAACCAGGCGAGGCTCCCCTCCCCCAGCTTGACCAGCAACGCCGCCGCCACCCGGTACACCTCCACCACCGCTGCCCGCCCGGCGTCCGGGTGCTGACCGTGGGCGCGGTGAACCTCGGTCACCACCGTGGGCAGCAGCTCGATCAGACGTGGGTACCGGGCGTGCTGGTAGGTCGTCCACGCGTGCCGCACCTCCGAGCCAACCGATCGGGCGGCATCACCGCGCGGTCCGCCTGACGACCAAAAGCCATTGGGTACGCGGACAGCGCGGCCCGAATCCGCGCGACGCCTTCGCTGCGCTCGGCAATCTCGGCAGGCTGAACATCACGACCAAGCAGCGCTGCGGGATCGACCCTCAGCACTCCCGCGATCTCCCGGATGGTCGACAGTCGCTCCAGGGAGCGGACCCCGCGCTCGACCTTGTCCACCCAGCTCTTCGACTTTCCCAATCGATCCGCGAACGACTGCTGCGACAACCTGCGCCGCACCCGCAGGTAGGCGACGCGTCGGCCGATCGGCACCGGGTCACGGCTCACCGCGCCACCGCCGATCCGGCACCGCCCGAGTCGTCTCCTGCACCGGTATCCGCTCAGCCTCGGCCCGCGCGAGCAACCGGCGTTTGGCGTCTTCCCGCTCGGCGGCGTCGATCTGCTCGCCCCGGCTGACCGGCTCGTCGTCAGAACTGGGCATCATCACCTCCGCTGCTGGGCGCACCGGCAGGCCCTGCCGTCGCGTGCCATCCACAGTGACGCCTAACTGTCGTCGGACGCGACGGCACAGGATGCGGCATACCGGTCACATTGACGGCGACATTCAGACGACACAGCGGTATTGTGGCGAACATGAATGCCCCGAACACCGCCCTACGCGCGGTCCGCACCGGGATGCGCAT
The DNA here is from genome assembly GCF_040608335.1 of Micromonospora sp. NPDC005194. Lineage (NCBI taxonomy): Bacteria > Bacillati > Actinomycetota > Actinomycetes > Micromonosporales > Micromonosporaceae > Micromonospora > Micromonospora sp. NPDC005194. The sequence continues at coordinate 224,878 of NZ_JBEXIA010000003.1, forward strand.
GAGCCAGGACGACTTCGCCCGCGCGCTTCAGGCCGCCGGCCGCCGCGTCGGCGAGCCGAACGACGCCAACAAGAGACTCGTCCAGCGCTGGGAGTCCGGCGCGATCGCCGCACCACGGCCCGTCTATGCCCGCGCCCTGGAGGTCGTCACCGGTCTGCCGGTCTCGCTGCTCGGCTTCGCTGCGATACCCGACGGCCATGCAGTCGATGACCAACACGGTGGCCACGATCTGACCTCGCCCATGTCCAAACTGGCCACGCCAACGCCCAAGCCACTCGCAGTCCACCCGTCGTACGAGGGTGTCTGGCTCAGCCGCTACCAGTTCCATTCCAGCGGCCGGGGAGAATCATTCGCCGGGCAGCACTTCGTGGTCGTGCTCCAGCACGGCGACCGACTGACCGTGCGCAGCCTGCCCGGCTCAGCAGCATCGTCGCTGTCAATGGATCTCACCATCGACGGTGCGGTGGTCACCGGCACCTGGGTGGAGCAGACCGATCCCGCCGGCTACTACCGGGGAGCCCGGTACCACGGCGCAATCCAGCTCCTGGTGGAGCCCACCGGCCGACGGATGGCCGGCAAATGGGTCGGGTTCGGCAAGGACATGGACGTCAACACCGGGCCATGGGAGCTGACCTTCCGGGATGCTTCCACGTCGAAGGCAACGCTCGACCAGTACAACACGTCGCCCGAGTAGGCCCGCCGATGGGAATCGGCCGTCCGGTACGGCCCTCGGTGTGCCGACAGTGAGACCGCCGATTCAAAGGAAGCCCCGCATGAGCAACCCCCGCGAAACTTTCCTACGACTGGTGAACGGCGTCTGCGACGGTCCGTACGAGGACTTGGCCGACTTGTATGCCGAGCAGACCCACGTCACGCACCCGTTCCACCCACTCGACCCGCCGCCGCTACGCAGCCGCGGCGAACTGCACGAGCACTTCACCGCGCCGCCACCGGCCGGCCGGACGCTGAACCGCAATCCGGTCGACATCACGATTCATGACACCGCCGACCCGGAGGTGATCGTCGCCGAGTTCGCCTATCAGGGGCGAGTCGAGGAGACAGGCGAGGCGTTCACCGTGCCATGCGTGTTTGTCATGCGCATCCGCGACGGGCTCATCATCGAGTCGCGGGACTACATCGACCACATCGCCAGCGCGCGGGCCTGGGGTCAACTCGACAGCCTGCTAGTCGCACTTCGCCCGCAGGGAAGCACCACCGTTGACGGCGCCACCCGGCCCTGATGCTCATACGACATCACGCGCACTGATCTGCCCCGCACCTACCAATCGCGATCGGGCGCTGCCGGATCGGATCAGTGAGCCGACCGGCGGAAACGGCGAGGGCCCCCACCCGACGACGCTGTCGGGAGGGGACCCTGCCTGCCTGCGATACGACCTACGGCTTGACGTACGCGTTCACGAACGCCGGGTAGCCGAAGACGCTGGAGATGAAGACCCCGCCGGCCTTGGACCCGTGCACGTTGTAGGCCACGTCGACGAAGAGCGGCACCACGGGCGCGTGCTCCTTCATGATCCGCTCGTCGAGCTTGGCCCACTCCGGGCCCTGGTCGGCGGCGGGCATCGCCTGGATGCGGTCCATCTCGGCGTTGATCGCCGGGTCGTTGAAGTAGGACTGGTTGCTGTTGCCCTCGGCCTTGATGGTGCGGCCGTCGTAGAGCACCGGCAGGATCGACGCCCCGCTCGGCCAGTCCGCCGCCCAGTTACCGATGTACAGGTCCCAGGGGTTGTCCTTCTTCTTGACCTCGTCGAGCTTGGCGTCGTCCGAGATGTTCCGCAGCGTGATTTTGAAGCCGGCGCGCTCCAGGTTGGCCTTGAGCTGGGCGCCCTGCTGCTGCTCGGTCGAGTTGTCGGCGACGCCGAGGACCAGCTCCGGCGTCTTGCCGCCGAGCAGTTCCTTGGCCTTGTCGACGTTGCCGTTGGCGCCCGCCGGGTACGCGTCGTACGCCTTGTAGCCGATGGTGGCCGACGGCATCAGCGTGGTCATCGGCGCGGCGACGGTCTGCCCGCCCATCGCCTTGATGAGGCCCTCGCGGTCGATGGCGTAGTTGAGCGCCTGACGGACCTTCAGGTCGGTGACCCGCTGGTTGTTGATGACGAGCTGGTTGGCGCTCGGCGTGGGCGAGAGGATGGTGCGCGACTTGAGCGCGGCGTCCCCGGCCACCTTGGCGACCAGCGAGGCGGGCACGGTGTTGAAGGCGAGCGCGCTCTGGTCGGCGCCGTTGTCGGCGATCACCCGGTTGTTGGCGGCATCTGCGGTCGGGCCGAAGGTCCACACGAACCGGTCCGGGTACTGGTGGCGGACCGGGTCGGTCTTCGGGTCCCAGTTGGGGTTGCGGTCCAGGGTGATCTGCACGCCGACCTGGTTCTTGGCGACCTTGTACGGGCCGGACGAGAACGGCTGCTTGTCCAGGTCGACCCCGGTGTCCTTGTCCGCGGGCAGCGGCGCGGTGGTCGGCAGCGAAACCGCGAACGGCAGGTCACAGCGGGGCTTGGCGAACTCGAAGCGCAGCGTCTTGGCGTCCGGCGTGGTGAGGCCGGGCGGCAGCGACGTCTTGTTCTTCTTGAAGTTCCACTTGGTGTCGAACTGCGGGGTGTCGGCCAGCCACTCCTGGATGTAGGTGGGGCCGCCGGAGAGGTCCGGGTCGAAGGAGCGGGCGATGCCGTACGCGATCTCCTTGGAGGTGATCGGCCGGCCGTCCTCGAACTTCACCCCGTCCTTGATGGTGAATTCCCAGACCTTGCAGTCGTTGTTGACGTTCTTGCCCGGCGTCTCGGCCAGGTCACCGACGAGGACGAGGCCGCCCTTGCCGTCGTCCTTCCAGGTGGTCAGGTAGCGCGCGAAGAGCGGGTTGGTCATCAGGCCGGCGAACGAGTACGTCCGCTGCGGGTCCAGGTGGGAGATCGGCGACTCCCGGATGATGGTGAACGTGCCGCCCTTCGCGGCGCCGCTCACCTCGGCCGCCGGGCCCTGCGAGTCCTTCGGGTCGGTCGCGATGACCCCGGACTGCTGCCGTTCGGTGTCCACCGTGGTGCCCTCGCCCGTGTTCTTCGAGCACGCACCCAATGCCACCACCAGAGCGATCGCGCCGCCTGCGGCAGCCACCACGCGTGGTCTCATGAAGTACCCCCTTCACCCATGTGCCGTGCGGTTTCGCCGGGGCGAGAACCGCCGACGTCCCGAGGATCGTAAGGAAGAAAACCTACGAGTTGTGTAACAGTTGTCGATAAATTTCGCCACCAGCCGCGCAGTGGCCACCCATCGGGTCAGCGCAGCCGGACCCGGGGGTCGATGGCCGCGTAGAGCAGGTCCACCAGGACGTTCGCCAGCACCACGAAGACGGCCGCGATCAGCACGGTGGCCATGATGGTGGGCAGGTCACCCGAGCGCACCGCGTCCACGGCCGTACGCCCCAGCCCCTGGATGCCGAACGTCGTCTCGGTGATCACCGTGCCGCCCAGCGCCCCGCCCACGTCCAGACCGGCGATGGTCACCACCGGGGTGATCGCCGCGCGCAGCGCGTGCCGCCCGTACACCGTCGGTTTGGCCAGGCCCTTGGCCCGCGCGGTCCGGACGAAGTCCTCCGACAGCGTCTCCAGCATCTGCGCCCGCGACAGCCGGGCGTAGATGGCCGAGAAGAGGAAGGCCAGCGCGACCCAGGCGAGCACCAGCCCACTGGCCCACTTGGCCGGATTGTCGAACAGGGACGTGTAGCTGGGCACCGGCAGCAGCCGCAGGTTGTAGACGAACACCAGCAGCAGCACCGCGCCCACGAAGTAGAGCTGCAACGACGCGCCGGTCAGGGAGAAGCCGATGGCCAGGCGGTCCAGCCAGGTGCCCCGGCGCAGCGCCGAGATCATGCCCAGCCCCACCCCGAGCAGCAGCCAGAGGATCGCCGCGGGGATCACGATGCTCAGCGTCACCGGCAGCACCCGGGCGATGGTGTCCGAGACCGCCTCGTTGGAGACGTACGACCAGCCCAGGCAGGGCGCGTCACACCGGCCGCCCTGGGCGCTGCCCAGATCACGACCGGTGACGATGCCCTTCATGTAACCGGCGTACTGGCTGATCAGCGGGTCGTTGAGGCCCAGGTCGTCACGGACCCGCTCCAGCCGCTCCGGGTTGCAGTTCTTCGGGCACATGCCGGTCACCGGGTCGCGCGGCAGGGCGAAGAACATCAGGAAGGTCAGCACGCTCACCGCGAACAGGGTCAGCGTCGCGGAGAACAGCCGCTTGATCAGAAACCGTGACATGAGTCCACCCCTACCGGGACGACTTCGGGTCGAGCGCGTCCCGCAACGCGTCGCCGAAGAGGTTGAAGGCGAACACCAGCGCGAAGATCGTGATGCCCGGGAAGAACACGTACGCCGGGTCGGTCTGGAGGAAGTCCAGACTGCGGTAGATCATCCGGCCGAAGCTCGGCGTCTCGTCGCTGAGGCCGACGCCGATGAACGACAGCGCGGCCTCGCTGGTGATGAACTGCGGCACGGCGAGGGAGAACGACACCAGGATCGGCGCCCAGATGTTCGGCAGCAGTTGCCGGAAGATGATGTGCCCCAGCCCGGCGCCGCTGGCCTTGGCGGCCTCCACGAACTCTCGTTCGCGCAGCGCGATCACCTGCCCGCGCACCAGGCGGGCCGTGCTGGTCCAACCGAAGATGGCGAACACGGCGATCAGCACGCCCACCCCGAAGGCGGACGACACCTGCCCCCGCTCGCCGTAGAAGCGCAGCGTGATGGTGGGGGTGAGCGCCAGCGCGATGATCAGGAACGGCATCGCGAGCGTCAGGTCGGTGATCCAGTTGATCACCGCGTCAAGCCAGCCGCCGAGGTAACCCGCCAGCGCGCCGAGCACGATGCCGATGGTGGCGGTGATCAGCGCGGCGGCGAACGCGATGAACAACGACGTCCGCAGCCCGTAGATCAACCGGATGAAGATGTCCCGGCCCAATCCTGGCTCCAGCCCGAACCAGTGGTCCCCGGTGACACCGCCGACGTAACCCAGCGGCATGCCGAAGCCGTCCAGCAGGTTCTGGAACTGCTCGCGCGGCCCGATCCCGTAGACCATCTCGATCAGCGGGGCGGAGAGCCCCAAGAGCAGGAAGAACACCAGGAGTACGCCGCTGACCACGGCCGTCCGGTCACGACGCAGCCGCAGCCAGGCGAGCTGCCCGGGCGAACGCCCGACGACGCCCTTGGTCTCGGGCCCGCCCGCGTCCGCGCTGGACTCGATCTCGGCGAGCGCCACACCCTCCACCGGAGACAGGCTCACGACGACACCTCCTCGATGATCGCGTCAGTCGCCCCGACGGCCGCCCCACTCTCGGGGCTCGACCTGGCTGCGTCCCCTTCGGGGCTGGTGCCGGCTGATTCCCCTTCGGGGAAGTGACACGCGGTGGCCTGCCGACCGCCGTCGCGGGGCACCAGCGCCGGCTCCTCGGTGGCGCAGATGTCCTGCGCCTTCCAGCACCGGGTGCGGAACCGGCAGCCCGACGGCGGGTCGAGCGGGGTGGGCACGTCGCCGGTCAGCCGGATCCGGCCCGCCGGGCCGAGCTGCGTGACGTCCGGGATGGCCGAGAGCAGAGCCCGGGTGTACGGATGCTGCGGGCGCTCGTAGATGTCCGTCCGGTCGCCGATCTCCACGATCCGCCCCAGGTACATGACGGCTACCCGCTGGCAGAAGTGCCGGACCACGGCCAGGTCGTGCGCGATGAACACGAACGCCAGGCCCAGCTCCCGTTGCAGGTCGCGCAGCAAATTGACCACCTGCGCCTGGATCGAGACGTCCAGCGCGGACACCGGCTCGTCGGCGACGATCAGCTTGGGCCGCAGGGCCAGCGCGCGGGCGATACCGATGCGCTGGCGCTGGCCGCCGGAGAACTCGTGCGGATACCGGTTGTAGTGCTCCGGGTTCAGCCCGACCAGCTCCAGCAGCTCCTGCACCCGCGCCTTGATCCCGCCCGGCGGCTTGATCCCGTTGACCTGCAACGGCATCGCCACGATCCGACCCACCGTGTGCCGGGGGTTCAGCGACGCGTACGGGTCCTGGAAGATGATCTGAAGTTCCTGTCGCAGCGGGCGCAGCTCCCGGCGGCCGGCGTGGGTGATGTCCCGCCCGTCGAACTCGATGGTGCCGGCCGTCGGCTCCAGCAGCCGCACCAGCATCCGGCCGGTGGTCGTCTTGCCGCAGCCGGACTCTCCCACCAGGCCGAGCGTCTCGCCGGGGCGTACGTCGAAGTCGAGACCGTCGACCGCCCGCACCAGGCCGGTGCCGCGCAACCCCTGGCGGACCGGGAAGTGCTTGGTCAGTCCGCGCACGCGCAGCAGTGGTTCGTCGGTCATCGGGCCACTCCCACGGATGCCACGTTCTCGGCGTAGATCGCGGCGCGTTCCTCGGCGCTCAGGTGGCAGGCCACCAGGTGGCCGTCGGCGCCGGCCGGGCGCAGCTCGGGCACCTCGGTGCGGGACCGGTCGCCGACGCGGTCGTCGTAGCGGCAGCGTGGGTGGAAGGCGCAGCCGGTCGGCAGGTTGATCAGGCTGGGCGGGTTGCCGGGAATCGGCACCAGGTCCGCGTCCGCGTCGCCGTGCAGCGACGGCACGCTGGAGAGCAACCCCCAGGTGTACGGATGCTGCGGCGAGCGGAGCACCTGCTCGACGCTGCCGTGCTCGACGGCCCGCCCGCCGTACATCACCAGCACCTCGTCGGCGACCTGGCCGACGACGCCGAGGTCGTGGGTGATCAGGATGATCGCGGAGTGGAACTCGGCCTGGAGGTCGGCGAGCAGGTCCAGGATCTGCGCCTGCACGGTGACGTCCAGCGCGGTGGTCGGCTCGTCGGCGATCAGCAGCGCGGGGTCGTTGACCAGGGACATCGCGATCATCGCCCGTTGGCGCATCCCGCCGGAGAACTCGTGCGGGTACTGGTCGAAGCGGCGGGCCGGCTGCGGGATGCCGACCCGGTCCAGCATGTCCACCGCGCGCTGGCGGGCCTCGCGCCGGTTGGCCTTCGGGTGGTGCACCCGGTACGCCTCGGCGATCTGCCGACCGACGCTGTAGTACGGGTGCAGCGCGGACAGCGGATCCTGGAAGATCATCGCCATGTCCCGGCCGCGCAGCCGGCGTACCTCCTCGTCGGGCAGGCCGACCAGCTGCCGGCCGCCGACGGAGATCTCGCCGGTGATGGTGGCCCGCTTGGGGTCGTGCAGGCCGAGGATGGCCAGCGACGTGACGCTCTTGCCGGAGCCGGACTCGCCGACGATGCCGAGAGTGCGGCCCCGCTCGACGGCGAACGACACCCCGTCAACCGCGCGCACCACGCCGTCGGAGGTGTCGAACCGGACCCGCAGGTCACTCACCCGCAGGTAGGCGTCCTGGTCGGAGCGCTGTGCCGGCACGGCGGGACGGTCGTCCGGGTCCCCGGACGGCGACGGTTCCGAGCTGTCCACGGCCACCTCCCTCAGTGACGAAGAGAACTTACAACAAAGTCCCGAGGGTGAAAATAAGCTACAAAGTCGGCACGTGTCAGCGGGCCCGAGCGTAACGAGTCCGCATCGGCCCCGCATCCCCTGTCACCTCGCCATCCACGCCCGTTCATGGCTCTGATCGCACGTCAAGTGCGATCATTGGGCGAGCAGCCAGCAGAGGATGTCCGTGGCACGAGGTGGAGGTGACCCATGACCGCGGCGGTGTTCGATCACGAAGGTCCGTGGACCGAAGAGGAGTTCCTCGCCCTCGGCGAGACGCAGGATCGCGTCGAACTCTTCGACTGGAGCCTCCACGTGACCCCAGGACCCACCCCACGGCATCAACGAATCTCCCGCAAGCTCGGCAATATCCTGGAAGCAGCCGCGGAGGCAGCCGACCTTGAGCTGTTGGAGGCGGTGAACGTCCGGCTCCGACCAGGTCGAATACCGATTCCTGATCTCGTCGTCACCAACGCAGTCGATCTCGACGAGCCCAACATCGAGTCAGCTGATGTGCGACTGGTCTGCGAGATCATCTCGCCGAGCAACGCCTCCACCGACAAGGTCCTCAAGATGCATTACTACGCCGCAGCGGGCATTGAGTGGTATCTGCTGGTGGAGCAGGGGACGGGTGCCATGCGCCTTTACCAGCGGCAGGGTGGCCACTACGTGGAGAGGGCAACGACGAAGCGCGGCGAGGTTCTGGAACTGACCGAGCCAGTGCGGGCCACTATCCGGCCAGAGGATCTCGTCCCCTGACGGGTGTCGGTCGGCTGGCCTAGGGTCGGTCCATGACCGAGTTCGACGCGGCCACCGCCGCCGTCCAGGCCGCCCTCGACGCGGGAGCGCGGTACGCAGACGCGCGGGTGATGCACCGCCGCTACGAGTCGATGACCGCGCGCAACGGCGACGTGGAGGAGCTGACCCAGGACGAGAGCATCGGGCTGGGCGTCCGGGCGCTGGTCGGCGCGAGTTGGGGCTTTCACGCGGTACCCGATCTGTCCGACGCCGCCGCCCGCGACGCTGGCCGGCGCGCGACCCGGACCGCGATGGCGAGCGCGCGGGTGCCCGGCCCGCCGGTCGACCTGGTCGCGGTCGAGGCGGTCGCGGCGAGCTGGGCCTCGGACTGCCGGATCGACCCGCTCGGTGTTCCGCTGTCCGACAAGGGCGACCTGCTGGTCGGCGCGACCCGCACGATGGCCGAGCACGGCGCGGACCTGGCCGAGGGGCTGTACCAGATCTGGGACACCGCGAAGTGGTTCGTCTCCAGCGAGGGCCACCGGATCGACCAGCGGATCCGCGAGTGCGGCGGCGGCATCTCGGCCACCTCGATCGGTGACGGCGAGACACAGCGGCGCTCCTGGCCCAGCTACCGCGGGCAGTACGGCACCACCGGCTGGGAACTGGTCGAGTCGCTCGACCTGGCCGCACACGCCGCGCAGATCGCCGAGGAGTCCCGGGCGCTGCTCACCGCGCCGCCCTGCCCGGCCGGCGAGACGGATCTGATCCTCGGTGGCGAGCAGATGGCCCTGCAGATCCACGAGTCGGTCGGGCACGCCATCGAACTGGACCGGATCCTCGGCTGGGAGGCCGCGTTCGCCGGCACGTCCTGGCTGGACCTGGCCCAGCTCGGCTCGCTGCTCTACGGCTCCGAGCTGATGAACATCACGATCGACCCGACGATCCCCGGCGCGCTGGGCAGCTTCGGCTTCGACGACGAGGGCTCACCGGCGGTCAAGCGGGACGCGGTGCGCGACGGTCGCTGGGTGGGAGTGCTCGCCGGCCGGGACTCGGCGGCCATGGCGGGCCTCGACTACGGCGGCAGCGTCCGCGCCGACGGATGGGCCCGGCTGCCGATGGTGCGGATGACCAACGTCGGCCTGGAACCCGGCCCGCACACCCTGGAGGAGATCATCGCGGCCACCGACGACGGCGTGCTGATGGACCTCAACCGGTCCTGGTCGATCGACGACAAGCGGCTCAACTTCCAGTTCGGCTGCGAGGTCGGCTGGGAGATCAAGAAGGGTCGCCGGGGGCGGATGCTGCGCAATCCCACGTACACCGGGATCGGCCCGCTCTTCTGGCGCTCGATGGACATGCTCTCCGGCGAGACGGTGCCCTGGGGGACGCCCAACTGCGGGAAGGGCCAGCCGGGCCAGATCGGGCACACCGGCCATCCGGCCGCGCCGGCCCGCTTCCGCAACGTCCGCGTGGGGGTGTCGGCGTGAAGGCCGTGCGAGCCGCGCAGTCGCGACTGAAGGAGCTGCCGTGAGTGGTTCGACGGAGTTGGAGCTGGCCGGGCAGGTCATCGAGCTGGTTCGGCGTCTCGGCGGGCCGGCCGCGCAGGCCGAGGCGGTGGTGACCCGGGCGGACCTGGCGCTGACCCGGTTCGCCAACTCGGCCATCCATCAGAACGTCGCCGAGTCCACCGTCGGCGTCCGGCTGCGGGTGCACGTCGACGGACGGACCGCCGCTGGCAGCGGCAGCGTGGTCACCACCGACGGGTTGGGCGCGCTGGTCGAGCGCACCCTGGCGGCGGCGCGGCTCTGCCCGCCCGACCCGGGTTGGCCGGGGCTGGCCCCGCCGACGCCCACACCGGACGCCCCGCCCGTCGACGAGGCCACCGCCCACGCCGAGCCGGACCAGCGGGCCGACCGGGTCGGCGCGTTCGTGGCCGCCGCCGGGAGCCTCATCACGGCGGGATACTGCCGCACCGCGCACCGCTCGTCGGCGTTCGCCAACTCGGCCGGGCACACCGCGTACGGTCGCTCGGCGGAGGCGGCGATGGACGGCATCGCCCGGCGCGACGGCGCGGACGGGGTGGCCCGACGCTGCGTCGACCGGCTGTCCGACCTCGACGGTGCGGAGCTGGGCGCGCACGCCGCCGCGAAGGCGCAGGCGGCGGCCGACCCGGTCGAGCTGCCGCCGGGGCGCTACGAGGTGGTGTTCGAGCCGGCCGCCGTGGCGGACCTGCTGCAGAACCTCTCCTGGTTCGGCTTCAACGGCAAGCGGTACGCGGAGCGGCAGTCCTTCGCCGAGCCGGGCGCGGCCCAGTTCGACCGACAGGTGACCCTGGTGGATGACCCGCTGGGCGCGTCGGGTCTGCCGTTCGACGCCGAGGGCACCGGCCGGCGGGCGGTGACCCTGGTCGAGGCGGGCACCACGCGGGCGGTCGCGCACGACCGGCGGACGGCCGCCGAGGCGGGCGCGGAGTCCACCGGGCACGCGATCGCGGGCGGCGCCACCTGGGGCCCGATGGCCCGCAACCTGCGGCTCTCTCCCGCGGCGGTGGGCCCGGCCAGCGCGGTGGGCCGGAGCACCACGGGCACGGCGGCCGGCGCGGTGGTGGACACGGACACCGCGGCGCTGGTCGCCGGGGTGCGGCGCGGGCTGCTGGTCTCCGATCTGTGGTACACGCGGGTGCTCGACCCGAAGAGCCTCGTCGTCACCGGGTTGACCCGCAACGGGGTCTGGCTGATCGAGGACGGCACGGTCGTCCGGGCGGTCCGCGACCTGCGGTTCACCGAGTCGTACCCTCGGGCGCTCGGGCCGGGCGCGGTGCTCGGGCTGGGCTCGCGGGCGGTGCGTCAACCGGACCGGGTGGACGGTGCCTGGTGGGCGGCGCCGTCGGTGCGGCTCGCGTCCTGGCACTTCACCGGCGGCGCCTCCGGCTGACGTTTCTCGACGACGCGCCGCAAACCCGCGCGCTGAGGGCTTTTCCGCAGGCCAGACACACGGGACACTCCCTTGCGCGGACGGCTCGCAGAGATCGGCGTAACGTGTGTCACTTAGCTGCGTCGGTCGATCCGGCGTGGTCGTTGGTGTGCGCATGACGTGGCAGCGGGTGCGGGTTCGCCGGTCCGCGTGCCGACCGGAGAGAGACCAGCCCGCCCGTACGGGCCCGTCGAGGAGACGACTCGAATGACTTCAACGGCAACGAGGCCGCGGGGAGCGCGGGCGCGCGCCGCCATCGCGGCGAAGACGTTGCGTACCGACCGCTGGTGGTTCGCCCCGCTGATCACCGTGATCGGGCTCAGCGCCTGGGTCGCGTACGCGACGGTCCGGGTCTTCATGCACAAGTGGTACTGGGTGGACCAGTTCCACTACCTGACCCCGTTCTACTCCCCGTGCGTGACGGACCGGTGCGTCGAGGAGGCCTCACACTTCGGCCGGTTCCTGCCCGGCTGGTGGATCATCCCGGACGCCGCGCTGACCCTGCCGTTCCTGCTGCTGTTCCGGCTCACCTGCTACTACTACCGCAAGGCGTACTACCGGTCGTTCTGGCTGTCGCCGCCGGCCTGCGCGGTCCCGGACGGCCACAAGGAGTACGCCGGTGAGACCCGTTTCCCGCTGCTCGGCCAGAACCTGCACCGCTACTTCTTCTACGCCGCCGCGATCATCTCGCTGATCAACACGTGGGACGCGATCCTCGCCTTCCACTCGCCGAAGGGTTTCGGCTTCGGCCTGGGCAACCTCGTCCTGCTGCTCAACGTGGTGATGCTCTGGGCGTACACCATCTCCTGCCACTCCTGCCGGCACATCATCGGCGGGCGGCTCAAGCACTTCTCCAAGCACCCGGTGCGCTACCGGGCCTGGACCTTCGTCTCGGCGTTGAACGTCCGGCACATGCAGCTCGCCTGGATCACCCTCGGCACCCTCGCGCTTACCGACTTCTACGTCATGGCGCTCGCGGCCGGCTGGTTCAACGACCTGCGGTTCATCAACTAAAGGGCCCCTGACATGACCACTACCACTCGCATCGAACGACACCACTACGACGTCGTCGTCATCGGGGCCGGCGGCGCCGGCCTGCGCGCCGCCATCGAGGCCCGGCTCGCCGGCAAGAAGACCGCGATCATCTCCAAGTCGCTGTTCGGCAAGGCGCACACGGTGATGGCCGAGGGCGGCGCCGCCGCCGCGATGGGCAACGTGAACAGCCGGGACAGCTGGCAGGTGCACTTCCGCGACACCATGCGCGGCGGCAAGTTCCTCAACAACTTCCGGATGGCCGAGCTGCACGCGAAGGAGTCGCCGCAGCGGATCTGGGAGCTGGAGACGTACGGCGCGCTCTTCGACCGCACCAAGGACGGCAAGATCTCCCAGCGTAACTTCGGCGGACACGAGTACCCCCGACTGGCGCACGTGGGCGACCGGACGGGCCTGGAGCTGATCCGCACCCTCCAGCAGAAGATCGTCTCGCTCCAGCAGGAGGACAAGCGCGAGTTCGGCTCGTACGACGCCCGGATCAGGGTGTTCTCCGAGACGACCATCACCGAGCTGCTGCTCGACGGCGACCGGGTCGCGGGCGCCTTCGGCTACTACCGCGAGTCCGGCGAGTTCATCCTCTTCGAGGCGCCGGCCGTGGTGCTGGCCACCGGCGGTGTCGGGCGCTCCTACAAGGTCACGTCGAACTCCTGGGAGTACACCGGGGACGGGCACGCCCTGGCGCTGCGCGCCGGGGCGACGCTGATCAACATGGAGTTCCTCCAGTTCCACCCGACCGGCATGGTCTGGCCGCCCTCGGTGAAGGGCATCCTGGTCACCGAGTCGGTCCGCGGCGACGGCGGCGTGCTGAAGAACTCCGAGGGCAAGCGGTTCATGTTCGACTACGTCCCCGACGTCTTCCGCAAGCAGTACGCGGAGACCGAGGAGGAGGCGGACCGCTGGTACACCGACCCGGACAACAACCGGCGCCCGCCGGAGCTGCTGCCCCGCGACGAGGTGGCCCGCGCGATCAACAGTGAGGTCAAGGCCGGTCGGGGCTCCCCCGCCGGCGGTGTCTTCCTGGACATCGCGAGCCGGCGCTCGGCCGACGAGATCCGCCGCCGGCTGCCCTCGATGTACCACCAGTTCAAGGAGCTGGCCGACGTCGACATCACGGCCGAGCCGATGGAGGTCGGGCCGACCTGCCACTACGTGATGGGTGGCGTGGAGGTGGACCCGGACTCGGGCGCCGCCTTCGGCCACGTACGCGGGCTGTTCGCCGCCGGTGAGGTCTCCGGCGGTATGCACGGCTCCAACCGGCTGGGCGGCAACTCCCTGTCCGACCTGCTGGTCTTCGGCAAGCGGGCGGGCGGGCACGCGGCCAGCTACGCCGACGGGCTGGCCGCCCGGCCGAAGGTGGCCGTGGACGCGGTCGAGGCGGCGGTGGAGACCGCCCTGGCGCCGCTGCAACGGGACACCGGCGAGAGCCCGTACACCCTCCAGCAGGACCTCCAGGCGGTCATGGGGGATCTCGTCGGAATCATCCGGCGCGAAGGCGAGCTGGCCGACGCCCTGGTGCGGCTGGCCGAGCTGCGCGAGCGGGTCGCCAAGGTGAGCGCCGCCGGCGGCCGGCGCTACAACCCGGGCTGGCACCTGGCCCTGGACCTGCGCAACATGCTGGTGGTCTCGGAGTGCACCGCGAAGGCGGCGCTGGAGCGGCAGGAGTCGCGCGGCGGGCACACCCGGGAGGACTATCCGGCGATGGAGCCGAAGTGGCGGCAGGTCAACCTGGTCTGCTCGCTGGACGGCGACAGCGTACGGCTGACCCGTAAGCCGCTGCCGAAGATGCGGCCGGAGCTGATCAGCCTCTTCGACCGGGCCGAGCTGGCCAAGTACCTCACCGACGAGGAGCTCGCCGACTTCGACGCTTCCGTCGCCGACGCTGGAGAGGCGGACAACCGATGAGCGCGAAGCGTCAGTTCCGGATCTGGCGGGGCGACGAGACCGGCGGCGACCTGCAGGATTACATGGTCGAGGTGAACGAGGGCGAGGTCGTCCTCGACGTCATCCACCGCCTGCAGGCCACCGACGCGCCCGACCTGGCCTGCCGGTGGAACTGCAAGGCCGGCAAGTGCGGCTCCTGCTCGATGGAGATCAACGGCAAGCCGCGACTGGGCTGCATGACCCGGATGTCGACCTTCGGCGACGAGGAGACCGTCACCGTCACGCCGCTGCGGACCTTCCCCGTCATCCGGGACCTGGTCACCGACGTCTCGTTCAACTACGAGAAGGCGCGGGAGACCCCGGCGTTCGCCCCTCCGGCGGACGTCGCCCCGGGCGACTACCGGATGCAGCAGGTCGACGTCGAGCGCTCGCAGGAGTTCCGCAAGTGCATCGAGTGCTTCCTGTGCCAGAACGTCTGCCACGTGATCCGCGACCACGAGGAGAACAAGCAGGCGTTCTCCGGCCCGCGGTACTTCATCCGGGCGGCCGAGCTGGACATGCACCCGCTGGACGCCCGGACCGACCGCAGGGAGTACGCGCAGGCCGAACAGGGCCTCGGTTTCTGCAACATCACCAAGTGCTGCACCGAGGTCTGCCCCGAGCACATCAAGATCACCGACAACGGGATCATCCCCATGAAGGAACGCGTCGTCGACCGCAGGTACGATCCCCTTGTGTGGCTTGGTAGCAAGATCTTCCGTCGGGGCGAGACGCCCCAGACCAGCGTGACCACCGCCCGTCCGGGCTCGGCGAGCCTGCCGGGAACGAGCCGGGGCGGGGGGCACTCGCACGCGGGTGGCTCGCACGACCCGCAGGCTGAGGCGCAGGCGCAGAGCGGCGTCAACTGGCACCGGGAGGTGCCGCACCCCACCGCGCCTGCGGTCGACGACCGGGGCCGGCTGCCGCTGACCGAGCTCACCTTCGACCGGGCCGCCGCGCCGTCGCCGTTCGGCGACGACGTGACCTTCCCGATGCCTCCGGAGCACCTCAACTTCGCGCACCCCGACCAGGACGACAAGCACTGAGCACGACCACCCGAACGGGGGCCCCGGCAATAGCCGGGGCCCCCGTCACATCCCCCCACCCCTAACCCACCCCGCCGGCCCACCCCGTTGATCATGAAGTTATTGCCCTGCCGACCGGCGTGTCGCGGCAGTAACTTCATGATCAACCAGCGAGGAGGCGGGGTCGCAGGGCGGCGACGATCGGTGCGTCGGCGGGGAGCCAGGTGACCGAGTCCAGCTCGTCGGCGGCGAGCCAGCGCAGCGCCTGGTGCTCCAACGCCAGCGGCTCGTCGCCGTGCAGGAGGCGGGCCGCGTACACCTTGAGCACCGAGCGGCCGTGGGCCATCCGGACGTTGCGGCCGACCCGGTCACCGATCTCCACGCGTACGGCCAACTCCTCGGCGCACTCCCGGATCAGCGCCTCGGTCTCCCCCTCCCCCGGCTCGACCTTCCCGCCGGGGAACTCCCACATGCCGGCCACCTCGGGCGGGGCGGAGCGCGCACACGCGAGCACCCGTCCGTCCCGGATGATCGCCGCCCCCACGATCACCTTCAGGTCCCGTCGTTCGGCCTGCCCGCCGCCATTAGCCCGTTCGGTCTGCACGGGCGTCCAGGGTGCCAGATCAATCGGCGGTTTGGGTACCGACGCCGTCCGCTAGGCCAACAGAACACGGAAGTGTGGGCGTGGACACCCTTACCGAGCGACGACAGACTAGAAGGCACCGACAAGACACGGGATGGCGACGATTTGGCCACAAGCCGGCAACGGCGCTTGGGGGGTGCGGTGATGCGCGTGCTGTTCAACAGCCGAGCCAAGCACGACTACCTGTCCGACGCGTTGACCTTGCTAAGCGGTTGGACGCGGGAGGGTGAACAGATCCGGCGGACGCTCGTGATCGACGATACCCAACACGCGGCGCTAACTGAACGGGTCAAGGTCGTCGCCGACGCTCTGCACCTGCGTCCCGAGATCAGCCGCCGGTCCGACAGCACCCAGATCCGGGTCGGGCACGGCAACGACGAGCCGCTGACCGAGGGCGAGGTCCTGCTGGCCGCCCGCATCGAGGACGCGTACCGCGCGGTCACCGAGGCCTGACGACCCACCCGACCCACTGGCACCGGTTGCCTAACCTGGGTCGCATGGCGAACATCGCGTACGACCGCAAGGAGCAGGTCCAGCAGATTGAGAGTGGCCTCCTCGACGGCGAGCAGATCATCGCCGTCTACGACGCTGTCGGCACCGGCACCGGGTTCATCGGGCTGACCGACCGCCGCGTGATCATCCAGGACCGCTCGTTCGTCGGGAAGCGGTTCGCGATCACCAGTATCCCGTACTCGAAGATCACCAGCGTGAGCGTGGTCAGCAACAAGTCGTGGGGTGGTTCGTTCTTCTCCACCGGCGCCATCGCCATCCACGTCGGCACGCACACCTACGAGGTGGAGTTCCGTGGCGCGCAGAAGAGCCACCACGTACACAACGTGATCCTGCACCACATCTCCTGACCGCGTCCCGTCGCGGGCCCGGCTGGCGTAATTGCCTTGCCGGGCCTGCGGCGTCTCTGGTGTCCTCGGTCCACAGCCGCGCGAAAGGAGCAGCCGACATGCCCCACTCGACGAAGTCCCTCCGACCCGACCTCATCCGATCCGAGGAATCGAGACTTCGTGAGCAGGACCGTTTCCCTGGCGCTGCTGGGCGCCACTGATCCCAACCCCGGAGGCCGCTGATGTCGGTCTTCGACGATCCCGGCCTCTTCGGCCGGCTGTGGTCCGCCGGATACGACGACGGCGGCACCAACCCCGACCCGGCCCCCGCCGTGGATTTCCTGGCCGATCTGGCCGATGGCGGCCCGGTCCTCGAACTGGCGATCGGCACCGGCCGCGTCGCGCTGCCCCTGGCCGAGCGTGGTCTCAGCGTGCACGGCATCGAGGCGTCCGAGGAGATGCTGGCCCAGATGCGGGCCAAGCCCGGCGGCGACCAGATCCCCGCGGTCGTCGGCGACATGGCCGACGTGGATGTGCAGGGCCCGTTCCGCCTGGCCTACCTGGTCTTCAACACCCTGTTCAACCTGGTGGACGCCGAGCGGCAGGCGGACTGCTTCCGCAACGTCGCCCGGGTGCTGTCGCCGGGCGGAGCGTTCGTCATCGAGACGTTCGTACCCGACCCGCGCAGCTTCGACGCCGACGAGCAGGTGCAGGTCCGCGAGGTGACCGAGGACTCCGCGACGATCCGACTGCACCGGTACGACCGGCCCGCGCAGCGGTTCATCCGGCAGACCATCACCTTCGACGGTGACGGTGTGCACCTGAAACCGTTCGCCATGCGCTACGCCTGGCCGCACCAGATCGACGAGATGGCGCGGCAGGCGGGGCTCCGGCTCACCGAGCGGTACGCCGACTGGCACCGGCGGCCGTTCGCCGCCGACAGCCCGGCACACATCTCCGTCTACCGGGCGGAGTAGCGGCAGTTGATCGACTCGGGTTCCGGAATTCCGGGGTGTGCAGGTACGCCTGCCACCCCAACGTCCCGGAGCCCGAGTCGATCACCGTCAGCCACGGACGAGGGCCGGCCGTTCGCTCCGGGCTGATTCTGCTGTCGGCAGTCGTTGCTGGCCGATCCGGCCTACGGCGGGTCGACTGTCTCCATGCCTCGATTCCCGCGTACCTCGCCCTACTGGCCGGTGGTCAGTCATCCCCTGCTGCGGCGCGTGCTGCCCGGGCTGGCCGTGTCCGCCCTCGGCGACGGCATGGCGGTGGTCGCGGTGACCTGGCTCGCCATCCAGCTCGCGCCGCAGGGCCAGCGCGGCCTGTGGATCGCGGTCGCGGTGGCCGCGTACACCCTGCCCAGCGCGGCCGGGACGGTCATCTTCGGTCGGTTGCTGCGCGGGCGCAGCGGCGCTCAGCTCGCCGGCTGGGACGCGATCCTGCGAGCCGCGGCGCTCGCGGCGATCCCGATCGCCCACCTCGCCGGCATGCTCACCATCGGGCTGTACGTCGTCCTGCTCGCCGCTTCCGCGCTGCTGCACTCGTGGGGCTCCGCCGGGCGGTTCACCCTGATCGCCGAACTGCTGCCGCAGCGCCACCACCTGCCGGCCAACGCGGTGCTCACCACCATCTCCGGGTTCGCCACAATCGTCGGCCCGCCGCTGGCGGGCATCCTGATCGGCTGGGCGGGCCCGGTGTGGGTCATCGCCGTCGACGCCGCGACGTTCGCCGTGCTGGCGCTCACCTATCGCCTCGCCCTTCCCGCCACCGACATGATTCATCGGTACGAGCGCGGCGCCTCTCGTACCGCGGGCTTCGCGGTCATCCGCCGTCAGCCCGCGCTGCTCGGCCTGCTGATGCTGAGCGTCGCGTTCTTCTTCCTCTTCGGCCCGGTGTACGTCGCCATGCCGCTGCACGTCACCGACGACCTGCACGCGTCCGCGACGCTGCTCGGCGCGTACTACACCGCCTTTGGCGTCGGCGGCCTCGTCGGCGGTGTGGTGGCCGGGCACCTTCGCCACTGGCCGCTGCGTGCCACCACGATCGGCATCGTCATCGGGTTCGGCGTCGCCATGCTGCCCCTCGGCCTGGGCGCCCCTATCGGCCTGTCCCTGCCGGCGTTCGCCCTGGCAGGCCTGATCTGGGCGCCGTACATGTCCACGTCGATGGCGTTGTTCCAGCGCAGCGCGTCCACCGAGCAACTCCCCGCGGTGCTCGCCGCGAACGGCGCCGTCCTTGTGCTCGCGGTGCCGCTCGGCACCATGCTGGGCGGGCCCCTGGTGGGGGTTTTCGGCGCGCGCCCGACGCTGCTGCTCTGCGCCGTGGCGATCCTGGTCCTCGGCCTGGTCGCCGCGGGCTTCGCGACGCTGCGGCGGAGCGCGGGAACCCCGGGCGGTTCAGCCGTCGCCGAGATCGGTGCCCGCCGCTGAACTGGACGTCGTCCGGCGCCGGTCACCACTCGCGCGCACGCGTTGTCTGATCCACCGTGCCGTCCCGGTCCAGCTCGCCGACCCCGCACTCACACGACGAGCGCGACCCCGAGGCCCATCAGCACCGAAGCCGCGGCGCCCACCGCGAAGACACGTCTGCTTCGGGGCCGCATTCCCCAGGCCCTGTCCCAGAACGGCACCCGCTCGCCGCGAATCCTGCCGCGCAGCCAGCTCCCACTCTGGAACACAAATGTCCAGACCATGGCGGCGCCGAGCGCACCGATCAGACCGGCGATCAGCGCTTCACCGACGGGGGTATGGGTGGCCAGCCGATAGGCCTCCGAGGAACGCCGCTCCTTGCGAAGAAGGGTCGGGACCTGGAGGGCCAGCGCGAGGCCACACACCGCTGTCAGGGTGAGCCAGGGCTGCCGCATCGCCGGCGCGTCGATCCGTGCCGAGTCCGCAAGGAGGAACAGCATGATCAACCCGAAGGGCAGCCAGCTCAGCACGACGAGCAGCGGCAGCCATGTCCCGGACAGTGCGTCGACCAGCCAGACCATGAGGTCGTCGCCGACGGCGATGCCAGCACCAACGATCGCGAACCACAGCATCAGGTAGCCGCAGCCGTATCTACGCACATCCCGGGGCGTCACGGTCGACGAGTGTATTCAGCAGCGGGGACCCGTCGGCCCTCGGTCGGCGGCCACCATCGGCGATCGTTCCATAATCGTGTGAGCCCAGTATCGGAGAGCCTGTGAACGAAGACGAAAGCCTTCGCCGCTACGGCCTGCGGCCGTCCTCCGCGGACCTGCCGCAGATCCGCGAGATCCTCCTGACGGAAGCTGACCAGCAGGACCAGGACACGGAACTCATGAAGCTGTGCTGCCTGCAACTGTTCAATGCCGGCCAGCTGAGCGACGTGCTCGTGATCTGGCAGGCCAAGGAAGCGAGCTTCGACGCCCACTGCTCCATCGACGTCCAACTGCTGTGTGGCGCCGGACTGGCCGCCACCAAGGCCCACCTGGAGGCCGACGGCTCCCCGGACGCCGCAGACGCACTTCAGTACCTGCTGGAGTGCGAGGCCGCCGGTGACTTCGACGGCTTCTCGGTAGCCGAGCAGTCGCGCTGGAGAGCCGACTACTACCGCACGTGACCTGCTGACCGTCGGCGCCGACGGGCGCGCAGCACGCCGGTCAGCATCGGCAGGTTGAACTCACCCTCGGCGGTTTCGGGCCTACTGGCGAGGAAGTCGCGGATTCGGCCGAGCGTGGTCTCCCGGTCCGGTTCCGGCATGACCAGCATCCCGGCCCGGGTCGCGAGTGTCGCGGTGAGGGAGTCGGCGGTTCGGCGCTGACCGTGCGGAAACTCGGCCTGCTCCGACGAACCGAAACGGGAGGCCAGGCCGGTGCTCGGAACGACCATGGCAGCGGTCGCCGCGCGCCAACTGGCGCGCGTGTCACGCGGGCCGATCGCCGCACTCCCGCTGACACGTTCGAGCTCGGCGACCCAGTCGATCCGGTCGTCCATGATGTTCCACAGGCCCGCCAGGACGCCTCCGGGTGCGAGGACCCGGGCGATTTCCGGCCCCGCGACGGCCATGTCGAACCAGTGCAGGGCGTTGCCGGCCAGCACGGCGTCGACGGACGCGTCCGGCAACGGGATCGCCTCGGCGCTACCCGGCAGGGCACGAACGGTTGGCCTGGCACGGCGCAGCTCGGTGAGCATCGCCGGGTCGGGTTCGACCGCGACGACGTCCGCGCCAACGGCGACCAACGTGTGGGTCAGCTTGCCGGTGCCGGCACCAAGGTCGAGCACTCGCGGGCCGGGCGCGAACTCAAGCGCCCACCGCACCGCGGCCTGCGCGTAATCCGGGCGATGCTCGGCGTACGCGGACGCGGCCGAGCCGAACGACGAACTGAGCAACGTCCGTTCCCCCACAAGGCACCGTCCCTCTGCCTGTCCGTGCCGGACCCGCATCATCCCTCGGATTTCTGGATGTCGGGGTGTTCCAGCCGTCCGGATACCCCGCTTTCCAGGAATCCGAGTCGATCAGGGCCGCCGTCGACCGCGTCCGCGGAAGGGAGAGCTGGATTCAGACGTTG
This sequence comes from Micromonospora sp. NPDC005194, assembly GCF_040608335.1. Taxonomy (NCBI): domain Bacteria; kingdom Bacillati; phylum Actinomycetota; class Actinomycetes; order Micromonosporales; family Micromonosporaceae; genus Micromonospora; species Micromonospora sp. NPDC005194. The sequence continues at coordinate 246,083 of NZ_JBEXIA010000003.1, forward strand.
AAGCGGAACTCCACCACGTCGCCGTCCTGCATGACGTACTCCTTGCCCTCGATGCGGACCTTGCCCGCCGCCTTGGCCGCGGCCATCGATCCGTACTCGACCAGGTCGTGGTAGGAGACCACCTCGGCCTTGATGAAGCCGCGCTGGAAGTCCGAGTGGATGACACCCGCGGCCTCCGGCGCGGTGGCGCCGACCGGGACGGTCCAGGCGCGCGCTTCCTTGGGGCCGGCCGTGAGGTACGTCTGGAGCCCGAGCGTACGGAAGCCGACGCGGACGAGCTGGTTGAGGCCGGGCTCGTTCTGCCCGATCGACTCCAGCAGCTCGCGGGCCTCCTCCTCGGGCAGGTCCACCAGCTCGGATTCGATCTTGGCGTCCATGAAGACGGCCTCGGCGGGGGCGACCAGGGCACGCAGTTCGTCGAGGAACGTCTCGTTGGCCAGCTCGGCCTCGTCGACGTTGAAGACGTACAGGAAGGGCTTGGTGGTGAGCAGGTGCAGCTCGCGCAGGTGCTCCAGCTCGATCTTGGCTGCGCCGGCCCCGGAGTAGAGGGTGGTGCCGCCGTCGAGCACCTCGATCGCGGCCTTCGCGGCGGCGACCGCGGCGGACCGGTCCTTGCGGAGCTTGGCCTCCTTCTCCAACCGGGGCAGCGCCTTGTCCAGGGTCTGCAGGTCGGCGAGGATCAGCTCGGTGTTGATCGTCTCGATGTCGTCGGCCGGGGAGATCTTGCCGTCGACGTGCACCACGTTCGGGTCGGAGAACGCGCGGACGACCTGGCAGATCGCCGAGGCGTCGCGGATGTTGGCCAGGAAGGCGTTGCCCCGGCCCTGCCCCTTGGACGCGCCACGGACCAGGCCGGCGATGTCGACGAACGACACCGGGGCCGGCAGCACCTTCTGCGAGGAGAAGATCTCCGCCAGCTTGCCCAGCCGCTCGTCGGGCAGCCCGACCACGCCGACGTTGGGCTCGATGGTGGCGAACGGGTAGTTCGCCGCCAGCACGTCGTTCTTGGTCAACGCGTTGAAAAGCGTGCTCTTGCCGACGTTGGGCAGGCCGACGATGCCGATGGTGAGACTCACGACGGGCCAGCTTACGCCGGTGCCGGACGCGCCGGTCCAGGCGGCTCCGATTCCACCGGGCCGGACGCTGCCCCGGGTCGCGCATCGGCGGGTACGGCAGGTGGCGTCCCGTTGCTACCCTCTCGATGTCGCGTGCGACGTGAGGGGGCGTTGTGGACCAGGTGACGGAATTCGACCGACTGTTCCAGCAAACCCGACAGGCACTGGCGTCGATGCGTTCGACCGGGCAGGTCCCCGACGATCTGGAGGTCGAGCCGGCACGGGGCACCGGGTCTGCGGCGGGCGGTCAGGTCGAGGTCGTGGCGGTCGGCCAGCATGTCGAGTCGGTGACGGTGGACCCGCGCGCGCTCCGGATGGGCGCCGAGATGCTCGGCGAGCAGATCACCATGGCGGTCAACGCCGCGCTGGACGACCTGCGCCTTGCGGCCGGCGAGGCCGCGGACGCGCCCGCGGTCGACCCGGTGGCGCTGGGCCAGCAGCTCGACGAGTTGCAGAACGAGTCGGTGCGCAGCATGGCGGCGATGACCGATGCGCTCACCGACGCGGTGCGGCGCATCCAGCAGGCAGCGAGGTGATGTCATGCGCGAGGACCTACAGGTGCACCCGCCCGCGCTGCGGCAGGGCGGCGGCCACCTGACGACGGTGGCCGAGCAGCTCGCCGCGCAGTGGGAGGTGCTGCTCGCGCGGACGGCCTCGATGGGCGACATCTTCGGCGACGACGACGTGGGCGGCCTGATCGGCATGTCGTACCAGGTGGCCGAGGAGATCGCGGCGGAGTGCCTCGGGTCGGTCGTCGACGGGCTGCGCGGCTTCGGTGCCGGGTTGGGCCTGATGGCCGACCAGTACGACTCGGTCGAGCAGGACAACGACGCCCAGTTCACGACGATGAGCTGGTAGGCGGGCCGATGGGGATCATGCTGCCCGGCGAGCTCGCCGGCCTGTTGAACGAGCTGGGTTACACCTGGCCCAAGTCGGACGAGACGAAGATGTTCGAGCTGGGCCAGATGTGGATGGAGATGGCCGACTCGCTGCACAACGCGGCGGCGGAGGGTACGGCGGCCGCGCAGCGGGTGCTGACCGGCAACCAGGGCGATGCGTTGACCGCGTTCCAGGAGCGCTGGGAAGCCGACGGTTCGGCGATGTCGGTGCTGCGGGACGGCGGCACCGGCGCACAGATGGTGGCGGCGACGCTCTTCGTGTGCGCGCTGATCGTCCTCGCCCTGAAGATCAACGTGATCGTCCAGCTGATCATCCTGCTGGTGCAGATCATCCAGGCGATCGCGACGGCCGCTCCGACGTTCGGCGCCTCGCTGCTGGAGATCCCCGTCTTCAAGAAGCTCACCGACATCGTCCTGAACATGCTGATCGACCAGGCCATCGGGGTGGTGCTGGGATGACCTCTCCGCTGCCCGAGCTGTACGTCGGCGTCGACGTGGAGGCGGACGGGCCGATCCCCGGGCCGAACAGCATGATCTCGTTGGGCATGGCCGTGGCCGGTCGCCCGGATCTGACGTTCTACACCGAACTGCGTCCCATCTCCGACGAGTTCGTGCCGGCCGCGCTGGCCGTGTCGGGTCTGGACCGGGACCGTCTGCTCCGCGAGGCGCCCACCGCGCCGGAGGCGATGGCAGCGGCGGCGGCCTGGGTCAACGGACTGCGCCGGATCGGCCGCCCGGTCTTCCTCGCCGCTCCCGCTGTCTGGGACGGCATGTTCGTGCACTGGTACTTCGTGCGTTTCGTCGGCCACAGCCCGTTCGGCGCCACCGGTTCCGGCGTCGACCTCCGCAGCTACTGGATGGGGCTGACCGGCAGCGAGTGGGTCCAGACCCGCAAGGGCAAGATCAAGCACGAGCTGGGTCTGCACGACGTACCGCACACCCACCACGCCGGCGAGGACGCCGCCGAACTGGCGCAGGTCTTCGACGCTGTGCTGCGCCGCCGCCAGTCGGGCGGGCTGGAATGACCGGCCGTCGACGGGACCTGCCGGACGGCGCCACGACGGCCGCTCGGGGCATCGTCGCGCAGGCCGCCCGGAGCATGATGCGACGGGCCGACGACGTGGCGGGCGAGACTGCCGAGGCGGCGACCACCCGGGCCGCCCGGCAGATCCCGCAGGGCTTCACCGAACGCCAGTGGACCCGGTTCGCCCGGGGCGCCCGGCAGACCCAACGGCAGGCCGGGCTGCCCGACGGGGACCTGGTCGCCCACGGCAGCCGGGTGAAGGGCACCGCCCGCCCGGACTCCGACATCGACGTGGCGCTCATCGTCGACGACAAGACCTTCTTCGACCTGGCCGAACGCTCCCTGTCCCGGGCGCCGGACGGGACCCGGCTGCGCAAGACGATGCTGCGCCGGATCAACGAGAACGGTCAGCTCGCCAGCTTCGATCTGGGCACCGACTTCACCCACCTGCGCCGTGAGCTCATGGACACGCACGTGCCGCACAAGGTGCAGTTCTCCGTGCTGCGCCGGGGCGGCAAGTTCGACAACGGCCCGTTCCTCCCGCTCGATTGAGCGGTTCCGCATCTGGCAAGGTGGCAGACGTGCAGACGACGTTGCAGTTCCTCATCATGGTCGACGGCCCGCTGACGGCGGCGGAGCTGCTCGACCTGATCCGAACCCGGCTGCCCGACGCGGTGCCCTACCGCCGCGACTCGGTGGACGTCCGGGGCAACCTGCTGGAGATCAACCCCAACGAGGACGCCGACCCGCGGCTCGCCGCCACCGACGAGGACGACTACCTCTACTTCCGGTGGCGGGTGGAGCTGACCCCGATGGACCGGTCAGTCGACGAGTCGCACCAGATCGCCCTCGCCCGGGAGCTGCTGCGATCGATCGAGGGGCCGCAGGTGCGGGCGACCGTGTGCGCCGCTTTCGAGGATCGGGTCTGACCGGCGCTCAACCAAGCAGGCGGGGCGCGATGACCGCCTCCCGCACACTGCCGTCCGCGTTGCGGCTCACCTCGTACGCCGAGACGCCCTCGCGATCGGCGACCGCCTCGACCAGCCCGGTCCCCCGGTAGACCAGGCCGACGCCGTCGTCAGTGCAGTGGCTGGTCGGCAACGTGCCGTCGCCGACCAGCTCGTGCATCAGCGGTCGGCGCTGGGCCTCGCTGTCGTAGTGCACGCCGTTGCCGTACGGCAGCCAGCCCAACGCCTCGGTGAACCCGCGCAGGCGGGGCCCGAAGCTGTCGGTGGCGCCGCCCACGTGCCAGCAGATCGAGCCGGCCGAGACGCCGGCCAGCACCACGCCGGCCTGCCAGCACTCGTGCAGGATCTCGTCGAGCCGGTGCACCCGCCAGACCGCGACGAGGTTGGCGACGCTGCCGCCGCCGACCCAGATCACGTCCTGGGCGAGCAGGTGGGCGCGGACGTCGTCGACGTTCGGCATCGGGAACAGCGCGAGGTGCGACAGGCGGAACCGGGTCTCGGCGAACCCGCCGTAGACGGCGGCGAACGAGGTGGGCTGGTCACCGACGGCCTGCCCGAGGTAGCAGATCCGCGGCTGCGGACCAGCCTCGGCCAGCTCGGCGGCCAGCTCGAAGACCGGGCTGGGGCGCATGTCGTACGGCCCTCGGTCGCCCCGGGAGAAGCCCATGCTGGTGGCGATGATGGTCGGCTCGCTGGCGGGCATCGGGCGTCCTTCCGTCGGGGCGGTGCGGCGTCCATCCTGCCGCAGCCACGAAGCGGCCGGTCACGCGCCCACGTGCCGGCCGCTGCGCTGGCGGGGCACCTCGACCTCGGGCCAGTGGTCCGCGGGCGGCCGGTCGGCCGGGGGCAGTTGCGCCGCGGCGGCACGGGGCAGGGTGAACCGGTCGGCGGCGGCCGGGCCGGCCGAGAACGACTCGCGCAGCATCCAGCGCACCTCGTCGGCCGTCCAGCCCAACTCGGCCCGCGCGGCGATCTCGCGCACCAACCGCCGACCGACGCGGGTGTCGTCGTCGTAGAAGCGCATGCACCAGTGGTGGGTCCACATCCCGAGTGCGCGCAGGCCCGCGTCGTCGAGTGAGCCGACCAACCGGCCACAGGCGGTGTCGGCGAAGACCTGCTCGGGGTCGGCCGTCCGGTCCCGTTCGATGGCGCCGACGGCGGCCGGCGCGACGGCCCGCATCCGGCGGTAGAAGGACTGTGCCACCGCGCGGGGCAGCGGCGGGAACGCGCCCGGTGTCGACGCCGCCGCCCAACCCGCCACGCTCGTCATGTCCCGCATCCCTTCTTCAGTTGGTGGCCGGACGGTACCCGTCACGACCGACACTTCCGGGCCGGAAAAACACACCGGATCGCGGATAGCGACGATGACCTGGGGCGTCTGTACGGGTGACAACGAAACGGGGGTGGTGGGTGGACGAGGACGAACGCGCTCGGCTGGCCGAGTTCGTCGGCAGCCGGACACCGGCGCTGATGCGGGTCGCGTACCTGCTGACCGGGGACCGCAACGCCGCCGAGGACCTGTTCCAGTCGGCGTTGGCGCGGACCATCCCGAAGTGGGAGACCATCCGGCACGCCGATCCCGAGGGATATCTCCGCGTCGTGATGTACCGCGAGCAGATCAGCTGGTGGCGGCGACTTCGCCGACGGCGGGAGACGCCGCTCAACCCGGCCGACGAGCCGGTCGGCGCCGACCCGAGCGGCGGCTCCGACGTACGGCTGGCGATGCGTGCCGCGCTGCGCCAGCTGCCACCGGCACAGCGGACGGTGGTGGTCCTGCGCTACTACGAGGACCTGCCCGAAGGCCGGGTGGCCGAGCTGCTCGGCTGCTCGGTGGGCACCGTCCGCAGTCGTACGCACCGGGCGGTCCAGCGTCTGCGCGACCTGCTGCCGGAGATCGAGCTGCTGGAGGTAGGGCGATGACCGATCCCTTCGAGAGCCTCATCCGATCCACCCTCACCGACCTGGCCGAGGAGGCACCGATCGTGCATGACCAGTTGAACCGAGCGGAACGGCGGTTCCGCAACAGACGCCGCGCCACGGTGACGATGGGGGCGGTGGGGACTCTCGCGGCGATCCTGATCGCGGCTCCGATCGCCCTGGCCGCGAGCGGCTCGGACGGGCCTCCGCCAGCCGTGCCGAGCCCAGCGGGCCCGGCGGCCGTACCCGACCCGTCCGGGGCGCCGCCCGGCGTGCCGAGTCGGCCCGGCCTACCGGCTCCGGTGCCGTCGCCGGCCACCTCCGACGAGCCGGGAGACCCCGGCGTGCCGGGCAGGCCGGACGAGCCCGGCCCCCCGGGTGTACCGGGTAGGCCGGACGAGCCGGGGCCGACCACGGGTGGTGCGCCGGGCGTTCCGGGGCGACCGGGCTCCCCGACGATCGAGCCGAGCCCGTCCGGGCCGAGCACGGGGCCCAGACCCGCGAGGTGATCGGGCCCGGTCCGACCGAGGTGATCTCCACGCCTCGGTCGGACCGGCCCGGACGCCCACGTCGGCGGAGATTCCGGTCACTACGACCGAACGCGTGTCACCGCCCCGCGCTCATTGACCACCTACCAATGGTTGGTGGCCGACCCGGGGTTTGCCAACGCCGTCGCCACCGCCCCACTCTTGGGCCATGACCGAGCACGACGGCCGAGCGGCCCAGGGCCAGCGATGACCACCGCCATGGCCCGGGTGCCCGACTCCCTGCGGGGGCAGATCGTCACGCCCGGCGACCGCCGGTACGCGCAGCTTCGCTCGACGTACACGACGACTGCCTCGCCGGCCGCCGTGCTGCTGCCGAAGACCACCGCGCAGGTGATCGACGCGATCCGGTACGCGCGGGAGCAGCGACTGCCGATCGCCGTGCGCAGCGGCGGGCACGGCCTGTCCGGAGCCTCCTCCAACAACGGCGGCGTCGTGATCGACCTGTCCCTGCTCAACCGGGTGCGGGTGCTCGACGAACGGGCCGGACTGGTCCGGGTCGAGGCCGGCGCCCGCTGGGCGAACGTCGCGACGGCGCTTGCCCCGTACGGCCTGGTGGTCAGCTCGGGCGACTACGGCGGTGTCGGCGTCGGTGGGCTGGCCACCGGCGGCGGCGTCGGCTGGCTGGTACGCGCCCACGGCCTCACCATCGATCGCATCCGCGCGGTGGAGGTCGTGCTCGCGGACGGGACGCTGGTACGCGCCGACGCGGCGCACGAAGCGGAGCTGTTCTGGCTGGTCCGGGGTGCCGGCGCAGGGGCCGGTGTCGTGGTGGCGTTCGAGATCGAGGCCGCCGAGCAGCGCAACGTCGGCGTGGCGCAGCTGGTCGTCGAGGCGCACCCGGACGGCCGTACCGTCCGCGAGTGGGCGAGCTTTCTGGCGCAGGCCCCCCGGGAGCTGTCCGCCGCCGCCGTGCTGTTCGCCGAGGGCCGCTCGACGCTCATGTCCGTCACCGCAGTGGTGGCCGCGGAGAGCCTGCGCCGCGTCCGGCCCGTCGTGGAGCCGCTGCTGGCCATCGGGAAGGTGCTCGAACACCGCAGCGACCTGCTGCCCTACCCGACGCTGGTGCCGACCGCGCACCTGCATCCGAACGTCGGGCAGCAACGGGGTACGACCACCAACGGCCTGTTCGCCGAGCTGGACCCGGGCGTCGCGCGAGCGGTCACGCGGGCGACCACCGGTCCGGGCCGGGCGGTGATCCAACTGCGCTCGGTCGGCGGGGCGGTCAACGATGTCGCCGCCGCCGCGACGGCCTACCCGCACCGGCACCAGAACACCCTGGTCATCGCCTCGACGTTCCCACCGCTGGGCGGCGCGGCGTTGGACACCGCCTGGCGGGCCGTCGGCGCGCGAGCCGACGGCGAGTACGTCAACTTCGAGAGCCGACCAGGCCCGGCCGCGTTCGCCCGGATCTACCCGGGCGAGACCGGCGCCCGGGTGCGCCGGCTGTGGAAGCGGTACGACCCGGACGGCGTGTTCCGCTCGCCCCTGCTGGCCGGGCAGTCCACGCGGTCGGGGCAGTCGAACCGGTCCGGCCAACCCGCCCGGTCCGGGCAGCGGTCCGGCCAGCCGCACCGTCGCCGCCGCTGAGCGGTGCCCGGGCCGGCAGTGCGCGGCCGGCCCGCCGCGCACACGCCCAGGTCCGATTCCCGCCAGCCGAGGGCCCGACCAGCGGGGCACCATAGGTGACGTGGAGATGGACTTCGAACGGTGCTACCGCGCGGTGGACAGCCGGGACCAGCGGTTCGACGGCTGGTTCTACACCGGCGTGACGTCGACCGGGATCTACTGCCGGCCGTCCTGCCCGGCGACCACCCCCAAGCGGCAGAACGTCCGGTTCTTTCCGTCGGCCGCGGCCGCGCAGGGCGCCGGGTTGCGCGCCTGCCGCCGCTGCCGGCCGGATGCCGCACCCGGCTCGCCACAGTGGGACGTCCGCGCCGACGTGGTCGGCCGGGCGATGCGACTGATCGCCGACGGGGTGGTCGACCGGGACGGCGTGCCGGGGCTGGCCGCCCGCCTCGGCTACACCGAACGGCACCTGCACCGGATGTTGCGCGCCGAGATGGGTGCCGGGCCGCTCGCGCTGGCCCGGGCCCAGCGGGCGCAGACCGCCCGGATCCTGATCGAGACGACCGGCCTCGGCATGGCCGAGATCGCGTTCGCCGCCGGGTTCGGCAGCGTGCGGCAGTTCAACGACACGGTCCGCGAGGTGTACGCGAGCGCACCGTCCGAGCTGCGGACGGCCCGTGGTCGGCACCTGGCGGCGGTCGGGGCGGGAACCATCACGCTCCGGCTGGCGTACCGTCCGCCGCTGCACGCCCGAGCGCTGCTGGACTTCCTCGCGCTGCGCGCGCTGCCCGGGGTGGAGGAGGTGCGCGACGGGACGTACCACCGGGGGTTGCGATTGCCGCACGGCGCCGGCCAGGTGGCGCTGACCCCGGCGGACGGGCACGTGGCGGCGACGCTGCGCCTGGCCGACCTGCGCGACCTCGCGCCGGCGGTGGCCCGCTGCCGACGCCTGCTCGATCTGGACGCGGACCCGGTCGCGGTCGACGCCACGCTCGCGGCGGACCCGGCGCTGGCCCCGGTGGTGGCCGCCGAGCCCGGCATCCGCGTCCCCCGCGCGGTCGACGGCTTCGAGATGGCCGTCCGCGCGATCATCGGCCAGCAGGTCTCGGTGACGTCCGCGCGAACAACCCTCACCCGCCTCCTGACCGCCCGCGCTGATCATGAAGTTGTTGCCTCCGACGACGGCGTGTCGCGACAACAACTTCATGATCAACGGACTGACCTGCGGGGGTTTCTCAGCCCTGAGGAGGTTCTGGCCCTTCCGGATGCCGCCTTTGGGATGCCTCTTCGGCGGCGGGAGACCATTCGTGGGCTCGCCCTCGCCGTGGCGGACGGGACCGTGGACCTGGCGCCGGGTGGGGACCGGGAGGAGACCGTACGGCGGCTGCTCGCGCTGCCCGGCATCGGCCCGTGGACCGCCAGTTACCTCGCCCTGCGCGCCCTCGGCGACCCGGACGTCCTCCTCGACACCGACCTCGCGATCCGCCGCGGCGCAGCAGCGCTCGGCCTGCCCGACACGACCCTCACGGCGCACGCCGAACGGTGGCGCCCCTGGCGGTCCTACGCCACGATCAGACTCTGGAGAGCGGCATGAGCATCGACAGCACCGTGCTGAGCACCCCGACCGGGCCGCTGAGCATCCTCGCCGGCAGCGACGGCGAGGTCCTGGCGGCCGGTTTCACCCCCGACCCGGCGGCGCTGCTGCCCCTGATCCACCCGACCCTGCGGGCGCCGCTACGGCAACGCGCCGACCTCGGGCCGGCGACCGTGGCCGTCCGGTCCTACCTGGACGGCGACCTCGCGGCCATCGACTCGGTGCCGGTACGGCAGCACACCGGCGGCGAGTTCATGGCGCACGCCTGGCAGGTGCTGCGGGAGGTTCCGCCGGGCACCCCGGTCACCTACACCGGGTACGCGGCGCTGGCCGGCCGGCCACCGGCGGTGCGCGCCGCGGCGGCGGCCTGTGCCCGCAACGCGGCGGCGCTCTTCGTACCCTGCCACCGGGTGCTGCGCACCGACGGCACGCTCGGCGGCTACCGCTGGGGGCTGGACGTGAAGAAGTGGCTTCTCGGTCATGAGCGGCGGTTGACGGCAAGCTGACAGCAGCATCGACACCTATTGACGCTACCGTCGGGTAGTGCCTGTGGAGAGCGACGGCGACCGGGCCGCCCCGGTCGCCGCGGGCCGCCACCCCGTGCACAACCTCTGGCGGCTGCGCCGCTACCTGCGCCCGTACGCCGCCGAGTTCGCCTGGTTGCTGGTCGCGGGCCTTGCCGGCACGGCCGCCGGGATCGCCGTACCGCTGGTGGTGCAGCGGGTGGTGGACGGGCCGGTGGCCCGGCACGAGCCCGCCGGCCTGCTCCAGCTCGGTGGCCTGGCGCTGCTGCTCGGCGTGATCGAGGCGGTGCTCATCTTCATCCGGCGGTGGGTGCAGTCCTCCTCGGCGGTGGGCATGGAGGCGGCGCTGCGCGCCGACGTGTACGCGCACCTGCAACGGCTGCCGGCCAGCTTCCACGACCGCTGGCAGTCCGGCCAACTGCTCTCCCGGATCACCAGCGACCTGTCGGTGATCCGCCGTTTCCTCTCGTTCGGTGTCTTCTTCCTGGTGCTCAACCTGACCACCTACGTGGTGGTGGTCCTGCTGCTGATCCATCTGCACACGGCGCTCGGGCTGCTGGTCGCCGCCAGCGCCGTGCCACTGCTGCTGATCACCCGCCGCTTCGGCCGGCATTACCACACCGCGTCGCGCCGGATGCAGGACCAGCAGGGCGACGTGGCGACGCTCGTCGAGGAGACCGCGCAGGGCCTGCGCACCATGAAGGCGTACGGCCGGGGGCCCGAGTTGGCGGCCCGCTTCGCCGCGGGGACCCGGACGCTGCACGACACCGGTGTGGGCAAGGGCCGGCTGCTGGCGAACACCGCGGCGCTGCTCGACCTGGTGCCCAACGTGACCCTGGGCGTGGTGCTGGTGGCCGGGGCTGCCGCCGCCGCGCAGGGCGTGCTCACCATCGGCGAACTGGTGGCGTTCGCCAGCCTCCAACTGATGCTCATCTGGCCGGTGCAGTCGCTGGGCTGGATCATCGCCAACGGTCAGGAGGCGGCCACCGCCGCGGACCGCATCCAGGAGGTGCTGGACACTCCGCCGCAGATCGTGGACGCTCCGGACGCGCGCACGCTGGCCCGCGAGGCGATCCACGGCCGACTCCGCTTCGAACGGGTCGACTTCCGCTACCCGGGCGCCACCACCGCCGTACTGCACGGAATCGACCTGACCATCGAGCCGGGCGAGACGGTGGCCCTGGTCGGGGCCACCGGCTGCGGCAAGAGCACGCTGCTCTCCCTGGTGCCCCGGCTGCACGAGGTGACCGGCGGCCGGATCACCCTGGACGGGCACGACCTGCGCGAGCTGCGGCTGGCCTCGCTGCGCCGACTGGTCGGGGTGGCGTTCGAGGAGCCCACGCTCTTCTCCATGTCGGTGTGGGAGAACCTCACCCTGGGTCGCCCGGACGCCGACGACGACGAGGTCCGGGCCGCCCTCGCGCTGGCCCAGGCCGATTTCGCGTACGACCTGCCGTGGGGTCTGGCCACCCGGGTGGGTGAGCAGGGGTTGTCCCTCTCCGGCGGCCAGCGGCAGCGGTTGGCGCTGGCGCGGGCGGTGCTCGGCCGACCGGCGCTGCTGGTGCTCGACGACCCCCTGTCCGCCCTCGACGTGCACACCGAGGCGCTGGTGGAGGCGGCGCTGCGGCAGGTCCTGCGGGCCAGCACCGCGCTTTTGGTGGTGCACCGGCCGTCGACTATCGCGCTGGCCGACCGCGTCGCCCTGCTCGACGGTGGACGGATCTCCGCGATCGGCCGGCACTCCGAACTGCTGGCCAGCGTGCCCGCCTACCGGGCGTTGCTCGCCGCCGAGCCGCCGCCCGCGCAGCCGGCCGGCGCCACCAACCCGGAACTGGGGCACACCCGGGCGGCGGGGCCCGGCGCGTCCACCCCGGACGGCTGGGGGCTGGTGCGCTCGTGAACTCCCCGCAGCAGGTCGACCCGCCTCCCGCCGAGGAGCCGGAGCTGACCCGCTGGCGGGGAACGGCCACCGACCCGGAGGCCGACCGGAGTCGGGCCGAGGAGACCACCCCGGAGGCGGTGGCCCGGCTGCGCCGGCACAGTCGAGCCCTGCTGGCCCATCTGCTCCGCCCGCACCGGAGAGGGCTCGCCGCGGCGGTCGGCCTGCTGCTGGCGCAGAACGCTGCCGCGATGGCCGGTCCGTACCTGGTCATGGTCGGCATCGACCGGGCCATCGCGCCGCTGCGCGCCGGGAACGCGGTCCCGCTGGCCGCCGTCGGCGGCGCGTTCGCCGTCGCCGCCGTGACCGAGTACGCGGCCCGCCGCGGTTTCCTCACCCTCAGCGCCCGGATCGGCCAGGCGGTCCTCCTCGACCTGCGGCAGCGGGTGTTCGGGCACTTCCTGCGACTGTCGGTGGGCTTTCACGAGCGGTACACGTCGGGCCGGATGGTGTCCCGACTCACCAGTGACCTGGATTCGATCGCCGAACTGGTCGACGGCGGGATCGACAGCCTGGTGCTGGCCGCGTTGTCGATCCTGTCGGTGGCCGCCATCCTGCTCTGGCTGGACCTGCCGCTGGCCGCGGTGACGCTGTTCGCGTTCCCGTTCCTGTTCTACCTCTCCCGCTGGTTCGCGCGGGCCTCGGCCGGCGCGTACCGGCGGACCCGGGAGGCCGTGGCGCTGGTCATCGTGCACTTCGTCGAGTCGATGCGGGGTATCCGCGCGGTGCAGACGTTCCGCCGGGAGCCCCGCAACCAGCGGATCTTCGTGGCGCTCGGGGACGACTACCGGCGCACCAGCCTGCACGCGTTCCGGCTGATCGCCACGTACTCGCCGGCGATCAAGCTGATCGGCAACGTCACGGTCGCGGTCGTGCTCTGCTACGGCGGATGGCGGGTGCTCGGCGGGCGGACAGAGGTCGGTGTGCTCGCCGCGTTCCTGCTCTACCTGCGCCGCTTCTTCGAGCCGATGCAGGAGCTGAGCCAGTTCTACAACTCGTTGCAGTCGGCGACGGCGGCGCTGGAGAAGCTGGCCGGGGTGCTCGACGAGCGGCCTGCCGTGGCCGAACCCGCCCGGCCGGTGTCGCTGCCGACCGGCCCCGGTCACGGTGAGCTGACCTTCCGGGGCGTCTCCTTCGGCTACCGCGCCGGCACGCCCATCCTCGCCGGGCTGGACCTGACCGTGCCGGCCGGGCAGACGGTGGCGCTGATCGGGCCGACCGGCGCGGGCAAGTCGACCATCGCCAAGCTGGTCGCCCGGTTCCACGACCCGGACGCCGGCGCGGTCCTGCTGGACGGGATCGACCTGCGCGAGGCGGCCGACGCCGACCTGCGCCGCGCGGTGGTGCTGGTGACCCAGGAGAACCACCTGTTTAGCGGCACCGTCGCGGAGAACATCCGGTTCGGCCGGCCGGACGCCGACGACGCCGCCGTGCGGGCCGCCGCCGAGGCGATCGGCGCGCACGACTTCATCGCCGCGCTGCCCGACGGGTACGCGACGCAGGTGCACCGGCGCGGCGGGCGGCTCTCCGCCGGGCAGCGGCAGCTGGTCGCGTTCGCCCGGGCGTTCCTGGCCGACCCGACCGTGCTGATCCTCGACGAGGCGACGTCGTCACTGGACGTGCCGACCGAACGGCTCGTGCAGCGGGCGCTCGGCACCATCCTGCGGGACCGCACCGCGCTGGTGATCGCGCACCGGCTCTCCACTGTGGAGACCGCGGACCGGGTGCTCGTCCTCGACGGCGGGCAGGTCGTCGAGGACGGCCCACCGGCCGTGCTGGCCGCCACCGACGGTCGCTACGCGGCGCTGCACCGGCAGTGGCGCGACTCGCTCGTGTAGAGCCGGCGATGCGCAAGTCCGTGGCTCGACACCCTGCTGATGCCTACGATCGGCAGATGACCGATACGGCGAGGACGGCCCGCGCCGGCGTTCCCGAGCGTCCGAGTCTGGACGGGCTCGAGGAGCGCTGGGCGCACCGCTGGCAGGAGGAGGGCACGTACGCGTTCGACCGCTCGAAGAAGCGTGTTGACGTGTACGCCATCGACACCCCGCCGCCGACCGTATCGGGCGAGCTGCACATGGGGCACGTCTACTCGTACACGCACACCGACACCGTCGCCCGCTACCAGCGGATGCGCGGCAAAGCCGTGTTCTACCCGATGGGCTGGGACGACAACGGCCTGCCCACCGAACGTCGGGTGCAGAACGTCTACGGGGTGCGCTGCGACCCCGCCCTGCCGTACGACCCGGTGTGGCGGCCCCCGGCCACCCCGATCGACGAGGCCGCGCGCCGCGACCCCACCCCGATCTCGCGGCGCAACTTCATCGAGCTGTGCGAGCGACTGACGGTCGCCGACGAGCAGGTCTTCGAGGCCCTCTGGCGGCGACTCGGGCTCTCGGTGGACTGGTCGCTGACGTACACGACGATCGGTCGGGTGGCCCGCGCCACCAGCCAGCGGGCGTTCGTGCGCAACCTGCTGCGGGGTGAGGCGTACCAGGCGGAGGCGCCGACGCTGTGGGACGTCGGCTTCGCCACCGCGGTCGCCCAGGCCGAGCTGGAGGACCGGGGGCGCCCCGGCGCCTACCACCGGCTGCGGTTCACCGGGCCGGGCGGGCGCGAGGTGCTCGTCGACACCACCCGGCCGGAGCTGTTGCCGGCCTGCGTCGCGCTGGTCTGCCACCCCGACGACGAGCGGTACGCCGACCTGGTGGGTCAGACGGTGCGCAGCCCGCTGTTCGACGTCGAGGTGCCGGTGTACGCCCATCCGCTCGCCGACCCCGCCAAGGGCACCGGCATCGCCATGGTCTGCACGTTCGGCGACCTGAGCGACGTCACCTGGTGGCGGGATCTCGACCTCGACACCCGGGTGGTCATCGGCCGCGACGGTCGGCTGCTTCCGGAGCCGCCGGCCGGGGTGCCCGCGGCGCCGTACGCGGCGCTGGCCGGGCGTACCGTCAACGGCGCCCGCCGGGAGATCGTCGGGATGCTCGCCGACGCCGGTGACCTGATCGGCGAGCCACGCCCGATCACCCACCCGGTCAAGTTCTACGAACGCGGCGACCGGCCACTGGAGATCGTCTCGACCCGCCAGTGGTATCTGCGCAACGGCGGGCGGGACGCCGACCTGCGGGCGACGCTGCTGGCCCGGGGCGCGGAGCTGCACTGGGTGCCGGCGCACATGAAGCACCGCTACGACAACTGGGTGAGCGGCCTGACCGGGGACTGGCTGGTCAGTCGGCAGCGCTTCTTCGGCGTGCCGGTGCCGGTGTGGTACCGGCTCGACGACGCTGGCGAGCCGGACTGGTCCCACCCTCTCACGCCCGACGAGTCCGCGCTGCCAGTCGACCCGTCCAGTGATCCGGCGCCCGGCTACGACGAGTCGCAGCGCGGCCAACCGGACGGTTTCCTCGGCGACCCGGACGTGCTGGACACCTGGGCCACGTCGTCGCTGACCCCGCAGATCGTCGGTGGCTGGGAGACCGACCCGGCCCTGTTCGCGCAGGTCTTTCCGATGGACCTGCGCCCGCAGGGTCAGGAGATCATCCGGACCTGGCTGTTCGACACCGTGGTCCGATCGCACTTCGAGCACGGGGTGCTGCCCTGGCGGGACACCGTGCTGTCGGGCTGGATCCTCGACCCGGACCACAAGAAGATGGCCAAGTCCAAGGGCAACGTGGTCACCCCGCTGGCGCTGCTGGAGCAGCACGGCTCGGACGCGGTGCGCTACTGGGCGGCCAGCGGCAAGCCCGGCATGGACCTGGCCTTCGACCCGGCGCAGATCAAGGTCGGCCGGCGGCTGGCCACCAAGCTGCTCAACGCGTCGAAGTTCGCGCTCGGCCTGGGCGCCGGGGACGCGTTGCGCGCACCGGCGACCGCCCCGCTGGACCGGGCCATGCTCGCCGAACTGGCCACCGTGGTCAGCGCCGCGGGCACCGCCTTCGACTCCTACGACCACACGGCCGCGTTGCAGGCCACCGAGTCGTTCTTCTGGCGCTTCTGCGACGACTACATCGAGTTGGTCAAGGAGCGGGCGTACGGCACCGGAGCGGCTGCCGACTCGGCGCGGGCCGCGCTGGCCTGCGCGCTGTCGGTGCAGCTACGGCTGTTCGCCCCGGTGCTGCCGTACGTCACCGAGGAGATCTGGTCGTGGTGGCGGTACGGGTCGGTGCACCGCGCGCCCTGGCCCACCACCTACGAGGTGGCCCGGACGATCGAGGGGACGGGAGAGCCGGCGCTGCTGCGGCTCGCCGGTGACGCGTTGGGCCAGGTGCGGCGGGCCAAGTCGGAGCGGAAGCTGTCCATGAAGGCGGAGGTGCCGTTGGCCGAGGCACTGGGCCCGGCGGCGCTGCTGGAGCAGCTCACCCTGGTCGCCGACGACCTGCGCGCGGCCGGTCGGATCGGCAAGCTCGACCTGCTGCCCGACCGCACCCCGGAACTCGTCATCGCCTGCGCCTTCTGACCGAAGTCCGCCGCCGCCCGCACCGACCGGCGGCGGCGGCGGACCGGTCGTTCACCAGCCGCGCAGGAAGCGCAGGCCGAGCAGGATGGCCGCCACGGCGGGGCCGACCAGCAGGGTGATCGCCTGGAGGCGGTACGGCATCCGATGCCGGGTCAGCTCGCCCGCGTTGCCCAGCACGATCGCCCCGGCCAGCATCAGGAACACGCCCCACCAGCCCGTCTCCAGGTGGATGAGACGGATGTGGATCAGTTGCAGGGTCACACCGAGCAGCGCGCCGGTGAGCGCGAGCAGCGCCACCGCGCGGTGCAGGCCACGGGCCAGGGGGTGGGCGGCCCGCCAGCCGTACGTGCCGGCGACCGCCAGGCAGGGCAGCACCACCAGCAGCGGCCAGCCCTGCCCCATCGCCCCGAACATCAGCAACGCACCCACCACGAACACCAGCGTGCCGACGCAGGCGATGACGTACCCGGCGAAGGCCCGACCGCCGCCGCGGGCCAGCAACGGCCCGCCGCTGGCCGCGATCAGCGCGGCCGGGATCAGGATGAAGCCGGCCCACCAGTGGAACCGGCCGCTGCCCTGGGCGGCCGTCGCGACCGTCGCGCACGCCAGCCCGGCGACCGCCAGGCTGGTGAGCCACGGCCGGCTGCTCCGCGAGTACGGCTCAGCCAACGATGTCCACTCCGCTTCGACGCTCACACCAGTCAGCCTGGGCCCCGGCACCCCGGCCGGTCCATCCGGCCAGCCCTACCCGTTGCGGGAGGCTGGCCGGAACCGTACCCCGCATGTGCCTCAGCTCGTCTCGCCGGCCACGCTGAACGAGCGCAGGCGGTCGATCGCCAGCACGGTGAAGCCGACACTGACCAGCGCGGTCATCACGGAGGCGACCGGCACCGACACGGTGGTCTCCAGCAGCCCGCTGGGGGCGAGCCGGTCGGCGAGGGCGATCACGTACTGCTGGATGGAGAGCACCTTCGTGCCGCTGACGAAGTTGCCCAGCAGCCCCTCCCAGATGAGCACGTAGACGAGGCCGAGCAGCACCGGACGCCGGGTGACGAGGCTGAGCGCGAGGAACAGCGCCGAGTACGCCAGCGCGCCGAGCGCCGCCGCGAACGCCAGGGCCAGACCGAGGCGTACCGAATCGGCCAGCACGCCCGCGACGTAGAGCGGCACCGCGACGGTGGCTGCGGTGACCCCGGCGGCGACCGCGAGCTTCGGCAGCACGATCTGCCAGCGCGGCAGCGGCTTGGTCAGGATGTGCACGACGGTGCCGTCGTCGATCTCCGCGCCCAGCACGCCGGTGCCGATGATCAACGCAACCACCGGCAGCACCACCGCCAGGCCGAGGCCGACCAGCACCGGCGGCCCCCACTCGCCCGGGTCCACGCCCAGCGACCGGCAGAGGATGGCCAGCCCGAGCAGCACCAACGGCAGCGGGAGCAGCAGCAGGAACCGGCGCCGGCCGAACAGCCCGCGCGCGGTGATCCAGGTAATGGTCGACATGTTCTCAGGCCTCCACCAGGTAGGAGAAGACGCTCTCCAGGGACTCGTCGGACGGCACCAGCTGGCGCACCCGGATGCCCTTGTTCAGGGCGATCCGGGGCAACGCCCGGGTGAAGGCGCCGTAGTCGCCGGCGCGTACGGTCAGGCCGGTGCGGTCCAGCTCGACGCCACTCACCGACGCCTCGGCGATCAGGGCCACGGCCAGCGCCCGATCGTCGGTGGAGCGCACCGCGAAGACGTGCGGGCGGTTGGTCATCAGCCGACGGATGGTCCGAAAGTCACCGGAGGCCGCCAGTCGACCGGCCACCATCACCTGCACCGTCCCGGAGACCTGCTCGACCTCCTCCAGGATGTGCGAGCTGAACAGGATCGTCCGGCCGGCGTCGCCGAGGGTGTGCAGCAGATCCATCATGTGCAGCCGCTGACGCGGGTCCATGCCGTTGAACGGCTCGTCGAGCAGCAGCACCTGCGGGTCGTGCACCAGCGCCGCGGCCACCCGGGCTCGCTGGCGCATGCCCTTGGAGTACGTGCCGATCCGGCGGTCCTGCGCCGACTCCAGCTCCACCAGGTCGATGGCCCGTCGCGCCGCCGCCGCCGGGTCGGCCAACCGGTGCAGCTTCGCGCTGGCGAGCACGAACTCGTACGCGGTCAGGAAACTCTGCACCGCCTCCCGCTCGCTGACCAGCCCCAGCCGGCGGTAGACGTCGGGGTTGCGCCAGGTCGGCTCGTCGTCGAGGGTCACCGTGCCGCGCGACGGGGCGAGGAACCCGGCCATCATGTGCAGCAGCGTGGTCTTGCCGGCGCCGTTCGGACCGAGCAGACCGGTCACGCCCGGCCCGAGGGCCATGCTGATGTCGTTGACGGCCACCACGTTGCCGTACCACCGGGACACCCCGGTCAGGCTCAGCGTGCTCATCAGGAGGCGACCTTCCGGTAGCGGGCCAGCAGGAGGGCGGTCGCGCCGGCGACCAGCAGCACCGCGACCAGGGCGTAGACCGGGCCGAAGTCGCCGATCATCATCTCGCCCGGATCGCCCTCGACCAGCAGGTCACCCAGCGACCAGATGCCCACCCCCTGCACGAGGGTGGAGGGCGAGGCCAGGCCGGCCAGTTCGTTGGCCGTGTTCGACGGCAGGATGCTCAGCACGCCCACGATCGGCGTGGTCATCAAAAAGACCGCGACCACCCCGCCCGCGGCGAAGGCGCGCTTGCCGGTCAGCGAGGCGACCAGCAGCCCGACCGAGGCGAAGACCACCGCCCACAGGCCGGCGTAGAGCAGGCCGGGAAGCAGGTCGAGCAGTTCGTTCCAGACCCCGCGCATGCCCTGCTTGGTGGTGAACGCGGCACCCAGGAACATCACCAGCTGCGGCCCGCCGAGCAGCAGCCAGAGGCCGGTGACCAGCGCCAGCAACTTGGCGAGCGCGTAGTCGGCGCGGGGCAGCGGCCGGGAGAAGTACAGCGGCAGCACACCGCTGCGCAGGTCCCGGGAGACCAGCTCCGGCGCGGCCACCGCGACGAAGAACAGGACCAGCCAGCTCATCGCGTCGGCGAACTGGGCGTACGTGGCGACCGGCTCGCCGAGCTGGCTGCGGACGGCGGCCAGGGCCACCGCGACCAGGGTGACGATGCCGACCACCAGCCACGGGAAGATCTTGGCCTTGGCGCTGCGCCCGAACCCGAAGATGGTGCGCAGCCCGTGCAGGTAGAGCGCGCCGAAGACGTGCCGACGGCCCAGCCGTGGGCCCTCGTAGCGCTGATAGCCGATGTCGTGGATGACGCCGGTCGGTGTGGGCCGCACGGCGGCGGATGACAGCTCAGGCATGGGTGAGCTCCCTCGTGGCGAAGAGTTCGGCCACCCGGTGCCGGCGCTGGTCCAGCCGGTGCAGCGGCAGGTCCAGTTCGGCGACCGCGCCGAGGATCAGGTCGTAGGTGCTGTCGTCGGCGAGCGGTACGAGCAGCAACCGGCCGTCCCGCGCCACCGGCAGGTCGAGCGCCGCGAGCCGGGCGGCCAACTCCTCGGTGCCCTCGCTGACCTCGACGGCCAGCACGTCGGTGGCCGAGGTCATCGCGGAGATGTGATCCGCACGCAGCAGCCGGCCACCGTCGATGGCGATCAGCGTGTCGCAGATCCGCTCGACCTCGCCGAGCAGGTGTGAGCACACCAGCACGGAGATGCCGAACTCGGTGCCGATCCGGTGCACCAGCGCCAGCATCGCGTCCCGACCGGCCGGGTCCAGCCCGTTGGTCGGCTCGTCGAGCAGCAGCAGGTCCGGGTCGTGCACCAGCGCCTGGGCCAGCTTGACCCGCTGCTTCATGCCGGTGGAGTAGCCGCCGACCGGGCGGTAGCGCTCCTCGTAGAGCCCGACGTGGCGCAGCGCCTCCGAGGCGCGCTCGCGGGCCGCGGTGCGCGGCAGGCCACTCATCCGGCCGAGGTGGGTCACCAGCTCGGCGGCGGACAGGTCCGGTGGGAGGCAGTCGTGCTCGGGCATGTAGCCGACGCGGGCACGGACCGCCGCCGGTTCGGTGGTCGGGTCGATGTCGAGCACCGAGACCTGACCGCTGGTCGGGGCGATCAGGCCGAGCAGAATCTTGATCAAGGTGGATTTGCCGGCGCCGTTCGCGCCCACCAGGCCGATGATCCCGGGCTCGACGGCGACGGTGAGGTCGGTGAGCGCGGTGACCCGACCTCCGTACGTCTTGGTGAGCGACTGGGTCGCGATCAGTGTCACGACGCCAGCGTAGGGAGTCGATGCCCCGCACCGACACCGGCGCGCCCCCGGTGCTCCCCTGATCCTCGCGGCGACCCACCCCTAAGGTCCGCCGACGGCGACGATGAACGTTTGCGCCGGTCGTGCGTTCGGCCAGACCCCGCTGCCGGAAAGTCCCCTGCCGGGTGGCACGATTCACTTCCCGTTCACCGGGCAGTGTTCCGGGGGATATTCGACCGCCAAAGCGGAAGGATCGTGATGGTCGAGGTTGGCGTCCCCAAGGTGAGTGTCGTGGTGCCCGCGTACAACTGCGGCCCCCACATCGAGAAGCTGGTGGCGTCGCTGCTGCGCCAGTCGCTACCGGCCGACGAGTTCGAGGCGATCTTCGTCGATGACGGATCGACCGACGACACGGGCAAGCGGCTGGACCGGCTGGCGGCCGAGCACCCGCACATCCACGTGGTGCACATCGAGAACTCGGGCTGGCCGTCGCGCCCGCGCAACCTCGGCATCGAGCGGGCCCGCGGCGAGTACGTCTTCTTCGCCGACGACGACGACTGGTTCGCCGACCAGGCGCTGGAACGGCTCTACGACTGCGCGAAGACGTACGACGCGGATGTGGTGATCGGCAAGATGGCCGGGCACGGGCGCGGCGTGCCCCGGGAGCTGTTCCGCAAGAACCGCTTCGACGCCACCCTGGCGAACGCCCCGCTGATCGACAGCCTGACCTGCCACAAGCTGTTCCGCCGCTCCTTCCTCAACGAGCACGGGCTGCGGTTCCCGGAGGGCGGCAAGCGGCGGCTCGAGGACCACTCCCTGGTCGTACGGGCCTACTTCCTGTCCCGCCGCACCTGCGTGCTGTCCGACTACACCTGCTACCACCACGCGCAGCGGGGCGACGCCCGCAACGTCACCGCGGCGCGGCTGGAGCCGTCGAGCTACTTCGCGAGCGTGCGCGACGCGCTGGACATCGTCGACGCCCACACCGAACCGGGACCGCTGCGCGACCGGCTGCACCGGCGGTGGCTGCGCAACGAGATGATCAACCGGCTGCGCGGCAAGCGACTGCTGGAGGCTCCCCACGACTGGGTGGACCAGGTCGCCGCCGAGGTCCAGAAGATCATCCAGGAGCGCTTCGCTCCCGGGGTAGCCGGCGGCCTGCCGCCGCTGCAACGGGCCGTGGCGTACCTGACCGAGCGGGGCCGGGTCGAGGACCTGCGGCGGCTGGCCCGGTGGGAGGCGGGCATCGCCGGGCACGGCCGGATCGACGAGCTCCAGCCGGACGAGCACGCCGTCACGGTCACCGTTGCCGCCGAGCTGCGCTCCGCGGACCAGCCGATCGGGTTCCGCGCCGACGACGGGCGCGACGTGCTGGTGCTTCCGGTCGGTGAGATCTCCCCCGACGTGCTCGACTCCACCGCGCAGGTCCGCAAGGCCCGCCTCGACGTGGTCGCCCGCCGCCGGGAGACCGGCGACGAGATCTTCCTGCCGGTGCAGTTCCAGACCGAGCGGGTCGCCGGTCCCGGCGGCGCGGAGACCGTCCACCTGGTGCACCGCGCCACCACCACGATCGACTTCCGCGCCCTCAACGGCGGTCGTACGCGGGGCAGTTGGCTCCTCAAGGCACGGATCACCAACGCCGGATGGACCGAGGACGCGCGGCTGCCGCTGCTCTTCATCTGCCCGGCCGACGGCGCGCCTCCGC
Source organism: Micromonospora sp. NPDC005194 (assembly GCF_040608335.1). Lineage (NCBI taxonomy): Bacteria > Bacillati > Actinomycetota > Actinomycetes > Micromonosporales > Micromonosporaceae > Micromonospora > Micromonospora sp. NPDC005194. The sequence goes on from NZ_JBEXIA010000003.1 coordinate 268,548, forward strand.
GGATCCGCGACGAGCGAAAGGTCTGGAACTGGCTGCGGTCCGCGGTGGGTCGCCGGGTCCGTCGCTGACCCGACCGTCCGGGTCGTGGAGTGGCGGCCTCGACCGATCGGCGGTCGGCTGCGAAACTGTGTGCCGGTCAGCGAGTGGGGGGTGTGGATGAGCAACGGCTGGGTGCTGCCCGACGAGGTGCTCCGGGACGCGCCGGCGTACACGCCGCGTCCCGGTGAGCTCGCGGATCTGGAGCTGCTGCTGACCGGCGCGTACGCCCCCCTGATCGGCTTCATGACCCGCGCCGACCTGGTGTCGGTGAGCCGACGCGGCCGGCTGGCCGACGGCACGCCGTGGCAGGTTCCGGTGACCCTGCAGGTGCCGGCCGCGCTGGCGCAGGGCTTCGACCCGCGCGATGAGGCCCGCCGGGCCCTGGTGCTGACCGACGGCGAGGGGGCGCCGGTCGCCGCCCTGGACGTCGCGGACGTCTGGCCGGTACGCGAGGGCGTGGCGGGCCTGGGTGGCCAGCTCCGCCGGCTCGGCGAGGGCGGTCACGGCCCGTTCCAGCGGTTGCGGCGCAGCCCGGAGGAGGTCCGCGCGCTGCTGCCTCCGGGTCGGGTGCTCGGGGTCATCGCCGACCGTCCGCTGCACCGGCCGCAGCTCGCCCAGATCGCGCACGCGGCCCGCACCCTGGCCGCGCACCTGCTGGTGATGATCCCGGTCGGCGAGGGCGGTGTCGGCGGGCTCGCACCGGAGGCGCTGGTGCGTACGATCTTCGCCGCCCGGGACCGGATGCCCCCGGCCACCCTGGTGGCCGTGCCGCTGTCGCATCGGCGGGAGGAGATCAGCGACGCGCTGCTGCGTGCGCGCGTCTCCGCCGCGTACGGGGTCACCCACCTGCTCTCGACCGGGGACATGCTCTCCGGCGCCGGGCTGCGGGTGCTGGTGCCGCGCGAGCTGGCGTACGACAACCGGGACGGGCAGTGGCGCTGGCGGGAGGACATCCCGCCGCGCAACCGCCGCCTCGCGCTCACCCAGGACGAGATCGACGACCTGCTCGACCGGGGCTTCCCGCTGCCGGAGTGGCACACGCCTCCGGCGGTGGCGAAGGAGTTGGCTCGGGCCCGGCCGCCGCGCCGGCACCGAGGGCTGGTGGTCTTCCTGACCGGCCTCTCCGGCTCCGGCAAATCCACCATCGCCCGGGGGCTGGCCGACGCGTTGCGGGAGAACGGCGACCGGACGGTGACCCTGCTCGACGGGGACGTGGTACGTCGGGAGCTCTCCGCCGGGCTGGGCTTCAGCAAGGCCGACCGGGATCTCAACGTCCGGCGGATCGGCTGGGTGGCGGCCGAGATCGCCCGGCACCACGGGGTGAGCATCTGTTGCCCGATCGCCCCGTACGCGGCCGCCCGCGCGACGGCGCGGGAGATGGCCCTGTCCGCCGGGGCGGGCTTCGTGCTGGTGCACGTCGCGACGCCGCTGGAGGTGTGCGAGCAGCGGGACCGCAAGGGCCTGTACGCGCGGGCCCGCGCCGGTCTGCTCACCGGCATGACCGGCATCGACGACCCGTACGAGGAGCCGACGGACGCGGACCTGGTGCTCGACACCACCCACCTGAGCGTCGCGGACGCGGTGCAGGCCGTGCTGCACCACCTGACCGAGAGCGGCTGGGTGGAGTTGAAGATCCAGTCGGCCTGAGGCGTCGTCCCACCCCTTTCCTTCCGCCGGTTCCGGGCACGCGCTAGTGTTCATCTTTGTTGGAACACGTTCGACCGCGTGAGAGTACGTGGACCCCTGGGAGGCACGGCTGATGCTCGCTCAGCAGCGGCAGTCGGCGATCCTGGATCGGGTCCGGTGCGCCGGTGGCGTTCGGGTGACCGACCTGGCGACCGAGTTCGGCGTCTCCGACATGACCATTCGCCGCGACCTGGAGGCCCTGCACGAGCGCGGCCTGCTGGCCAAGGTGCACGGCGGCGCCACCGCGACCGGCCCCAGCTCGACCGACGAGCCGGGCTTCCACGCCAAGTCGGTCCGGCAACTGCCGGAGAAGGCCGCGATCGCGGACCGGGCGGCGCGGCTCGTGCGGCCCGGTGCGGCGGTCGCCCTCTCCGCCGGCACCACCACCGCCGAACTGGCCCGCCGACTGGTGGACGTTCCCGGCCTGACCGTGGTGACCAACTCGCTGCCGGTGGCCGAGATCCTGCACGCCGGAGGCCGGCCCGATCAGACGGTGGTGCTCACCGGCGGCGTACGGACACCGTCGGACGCGCTGGTCGGCCCGCTCGCGGTCGGCGCCGTCCGGCGGCTGCACCTCGACCTGCTCTTCCTCGGCGTCCACGGCATCACCGAGCGGGCCGGCTTCACCACGCCGAACCTCATGGAGGCGGAGATCGACCGGGCGCTGGTGGCCGCGGCGGACCGGCTGGTGGTGCTCGCCGACCACACGAAGTGGGGCACCGTGGGCATCTCCTCGATCGTCGAGCTGTCGGCAGCCCACGTGCTGGTCAGCGACGAGGCGTTGCCCCCGCCCGCACGACGGGTACTCGGCGAACAGGTGGGCGAATTGATCATGACAAAGGCAACAAGGGCGGGCCGCGCGACGCGCACGCCGACGAGTGAGGAGACGGCGACGTGAAGCGCACCGCGATCAACCTGGCCGACGGCCGGGAGCTGATCTACTTCGACGAGGACGACGACGCCGTCCGCGACCAGCCGGACCGCCGGGACCTGCCGCCACCGCCACCCGCGTCGCAACTGCGCTACGACCCGCTGACCGACGAGTGGGTGGCCGTGGCCGTGCACCGGCAGACCCGCACCTTCCTCCCGCCGGCGAACGAGTGCCCGCTCGACCCCTCGGTGGGCGACCGACTGACCGAGATCCCCGCTCCGGACTACGACGTGGTGGTCTTCGAGAACCGGTTCCCGTCGTTGAGTGGCCGCGTCGCCGACGAGCCCGGGGAGATCACCCCGTTCACGCCGGTCCGGCCGGGCCTGGGCCGGTGCGAGGTGGTCTGCTTCACCTCCGACCACAACGCCTCGTTCGCCAGCCTCCCGCCGCGTCGCGTCCGCACCGTGCTGGACGCGCTCGCCGACCGGACCGAGGTGCTCGGCGAGCTGCCCGGCGTGGAGCAGGTGTTCTGCTTCGAGAACCGGGGCGTCGAGATCGGCGTCACGCTGCACCACCCGCACGGGCAGATCTACGCGTACCCCTTCGTGACGCCGCGCACCCGGGCGCTGCTGGCCGCGGCCCGCCGGCACGCCGAGCGGACCGGCGGGGGCAACCTGTACGCGGACGTGCTGGCCGCCGAGCGCGCGGCCGGCGAGCGGGTGGTCACCGAGAACGAGCACTGGACGGCGTTCGTGCCGGCGGCGGCCCGCTGGCCGTTCGAGGTGCATGTCGCGCCGCGCCGCGTGGTGCCGGACATCCCGGCGCTCACCGACAGCGAGCGGGACGCCTTCGGGCCGCTCTACCTGGATCTGCTGCGCCGCTTCGACGGCCTGTTCGACATGCCGATGCCCTACATCGCGGCGTGGCACCAGGCGCCGGTGCGGATCGACCGCGAGCTGGGCCACCTGCACCTTCAGCTGTTCAGCATCCGACGGGCGAAGGACAAGCTGAAGTACCTGGCCGGCTCCGAGTCGGGGATGGGCGTCTTCATCAACGACATCTCCCCCGAGCGCGCCGCCGAACTGCTCCGCGCCGCCTGACCCTGGCGAGCCGGCAGAGCCGGCGTTCCGGGCCTGGCGGGAAACAGGGCGCGGGGGGCCCGGGACAGGGCCCCCCGCAGGGAAGGGACGGCTGGCTGTGCTCGACACAGCCGGGAAGGCTGGCTGATCGGCACGCATCCGCGGTCGACCGCGGTCAACCTTCCTTGGACGCGACTGGCATCTCGTCCACCCTGGTCAACGAGGCGCGCGAGGCCGGGTGACGCGGCAGGCGTGTCAGCCGGCGGACACGCCGGAGCCCGCCGGCGGGTGCCGACGGGCTCCGGCGCTGGTGCGGTCGAATCAGGCAGCGAGCCTGCGGGCCAGGTTCTCGTCGAGCGCGTTCATGAACTCGTCGGTGGTCAGCCACGGGGCGTCGCGCGAGATGAGCAGCGCGAGATCCTTGGTCATCTGGCCACCCTCGACGGTGTCGATGATGACCTGCTCCAGGGTGTTGGCGAACTCGGTCACCGCCGGCGTGCCGTCCAGCTTGCCCCGGTGGGCCAGGCCCCGGGTCCAGGCGTAGATCGACGCGATCGGGTTGGTCGAGGTCTTCTCGCCCTTCTGGTACTGCCGGTAGTGCCGGGTGACCGTGCCGTGCGCGGCCTCGGCCTCGACGGTACGGCCGTCCGGGGAGAGCAGGACCGAGGTCATCAGACCCAGCGAGCCGAAGCCCTGCGCCACGGTGTCGGACTGCACGTCACCGTCGTAGTTCTTGCAGGCCCAGACGTACCCGCCCTCCCACTTGAGCGCGGCGGCGACCATGTCGTCGATGAGCCGGTGCTCGTAGGTGAGGCCGGCGGCGTCGAACTCCGCCTTGAACTCGGTCTCGAACACCTCGGCGAAGATGTCCTTGAACCGGCCGTCGTACGCCTTGAGGATGGTGTTCTTGGTCGACATGTAGACCGGGTAGTTGCGGTCCAGGCCGTACCGGAACGAGGCCCGGGCGAAGTCCCGGATCGACTCGTCGTAGTTGTACATGCCCATGGCGATGCCGCCGCCGGGGAAGTTGGCGACCTCCATCTCCATCGGCGTGCCGCCGTCGGCCGGGGTGTAGGTGATGGTCACCGTGCCCGGGCCGGGGACGACGAAGTCGGTGGCCTTGTACTGGTCACCGTGGGCGTGCCGGCCGATGATGATCGGCTTGGTCCAGCCGGGGACCAGCCGCGGCACGTTGGACATGATGATCGGCTCGCGGAAGACGACGCCGCCGAGGATGTTGCGGATGGTGCCGTTGGGCGACCGCCACATCTTCTTCAGGCCGAACTCCTCGACCCGGGCCTCGTCCGGGGTGATGGTGGCGCACTTGACGCCGACGCCGTGCTCCTTGATGGCGTTGGCGGCGTCAATGGTGACCTGGTCGTCGGTCTCGTCGCGGTACTGGATCGACAGGTCGTAGTAGTGCAGGTCGACGTCGAGGTAGGGCAGGATCAGCTGCTCCCGGATCTGCTTCCAGATGATCCGGGTCATCTCGTCGCCGTCGAGCTCCACGACCGGGTTGTTTACCTTGATCTTCGCCATCGGCCGGCGCTCCTCTCGGGGGACACGTGCTCAAGCAGTACGAGCGTACTGCAATTGGGCCGGCAGCCCTCAGCCGGCCTCGACCGACCGGCGGAACCGGGCTGCACGACACAGCAGTTCCCTGACACCATCGCTCGATGCCACTTCGCCGCACCCTCGGGTCTATCACGGTTACCGCGCTCACCGACGGCGAGGGTGCCTTCTTCCAGCCCCGCGAAGAGGTGTTTCCGCACGCCACGGCGGCCCAGTGGCAGGAGGCCGACCGCCGCGACCCCGCCTCGGTCACCGCCGACGGGCGGTGGTGGCTGCCGTTTCGCAGCTTCGCGATCCGTTCGGGTGACGGGCCGGTGACCCTTGTCGACGCCGGGATCGGCCCGACCGACGCACCCGCCGCGAGCTGGGCGCCGGTGCCCGGTCGGCTGCCCGCCGAACTGGCCGCCGCCGGCATCGACCCGGCCGACGTCGACACGGTCGTGCTGACCCACCTGCACAGCGATCACATCGGCTGGGCGGTCACCGGCACACCGGGCCGCCCGTACTTCCCGAACGCCAGCTACCTGCTCCAGCGCACCGAACTGGAGGCGGCGGAGGCGATCAACCCCGGGCTGCCGGCCGGGCTGGTCGCGCCGTTGCGCGCCGCCGGCCAGCTCCGGGTGGTCGACGGCGAGACAACCCTGACCCCTGCGGTACGACTGCTGCCCACTCCCGGGCACACCCCCGGCCACCAGTCGGTGCTCCTGACAGCGGCCGACGAGCGAATGCTGCTCACCGGCGATCTCCTGGTGCACCTGGTGCAACTGATCGACCCCACCCTGGCGTACGCCCACGAGGTAGACCCCGACGAAGCGCGCGCCTCCCGCCTAACGGCCCTGCACACCCTCAACCCCACCCTGCTAGCCACCCCCCACCTCTCCACCCCCTTCACCCCCGCCCCCACCCACCCGTGTTGATCAAGAGGTTTGGGTCAGGAATCGCGGTCGTGGTGACGCAAAGCTCTTGATCAACGGGGTCGGGGTGGGGCGGGAGGGCGCGCCGGCTCTGCCGGCGC